>JBLHWW010000012.1:0-36965 GCA_047629075.1 Psychromonas sp.
CACCTTATCAAAATTTAGTGTTTACGCAGCGCAATTTAGGCGGCAATCTTGAGCCTATTTTTAACTTTTATATTAACGGGCGCTTACAATTCTCCAGCCTGGATGAAAAAATTTATCATGAGTTTTTGGTACATCCCGCAATGCAGGCCGCGGCACGAAAAAATAAGATATTGATTATTGGTGGGGGTGACGGTTTGGCATTGCGTGAAGTGTTAAAATGGCAGCCGGAGCAGGTCACCTTAATCGATCTGGATGCGCAGTTAGTTGAATTGTTTAAATCTCCTCAGGCTGTATTACCCGCTTATTTAGCAAAAAAAATTAGCGCATTAACCGAAAATAGCTTTAATGATAAACGGGTTACCGTTATTAATGATGATGCATTTATAACAGTTGATAAGTTATTGCAGAGCAAACAAATTTTTGATGTGATTATTATCGACCTGCCGGATCCAAGCCACCCAGATTTAAATAAGCTCTATAGTGCCAATTTTTATTACCGGCTTAATCATTTGTTAAATGGGGATGGTGTGATAGCGATTCAGTCTACATCACCATTTCATGCTAAAAATGCCTTTATATCAATAGCTAAAACCCTAAAAGAAGCTAAATTTCCCTTTGTGGAACAGTATCATCAAAATGTCCCTTCCTTTGGCGAGTGGGGCTGGACCATTTCGACAAAATTAGGCGCTAGTGTCAGTAAACGTTTGCAAAATACATCATCACTTGCAGTGCCAACAAGCTGGTTAACCTTACCTTTATTAAAAAGTGCTTTTGTTTTTAATAAAGGTTTTTATGATGAGATTAACAGTATTAAAGTAAATTATTTAGGATCTAATCAACTCTACCGATACCATCAGCGCGCATGGGAAAGAGAGAGCGAGTTGCCAGCGTCAGATAATGATTGATTGTTAGCGGCGGTTAATGGGCACTTTGCTTGATCTGATATGTTCAATTATGTCCTCAAGCCCAATCGCTAGATGATCTACGCTTAGTGATGATAGAGCCCGAGTTAAAGGAATCGCACGTATTAAGCGGTCTGTATGAGCTAAGTTAAATGATGCAATAAAATGCAAAGGATAGAAGATGTTACAACAAGAAAGGCATGAGAAAATATTGGATTTGATCAGCCAATTAGGCCGGGTTTATGCGGCTGGATTAAGTCAAAGCCTGCAGGTATCCGAAGATACAATCCGCCGTGATTTAAAACAATTAGATGATCTTAAAAAGTTGCGCAGGGTGCATGGTGGCGCATTACCGTTACAGCAAGAATTTCAAGAGTATCGCGATCGGCAGGATGAAGTAGATCCGTTAAAAAAGCGTGTTGCGTTAGCGGCAATTCCTTTCATTAAAGCGTATCAAACCATATTGATCGACTCGGGTACTACCTGTTTGCAGTTGGCAATGAATTTGCCAACAGATTTTAATTTTACTGTGGTTACGCCAAGCCCTCTGGTTGCGACTAAATTAATGCATCATAATAATATCGAATTGATTTTATTAGGCGGTAAAGTGTCCAAATCTGCGGTGATGGCGCTCGGCGCGACAACCAATGCGATGCTTAGGAAAATTCATTTTGATGTCTGTTTTTTAGGTGTTTACGCGCTGCATCCAAGTCAGGGGCTGACCATTAATCGTTTAGATGAAGCTGAAACATTAGCCGCGATAATTGAACAATCGGAGTTGGTTATCAGTTTAGGATCCTCATTGAAACTCGGGAAGGTGGGTACCTATAAAATTTGTGACAGTAATAAATTGGATGTGCTGGTGACTGACTCAGAGTCGAATCCCAAGGTGTTGAAATTATTAGAAACTAAAGGTGTCAAAATAACGCTTTGCAGTGATTAATTAAAGCGCGGCAAAATAAGTGGATTTGGTATGACATGAAAAAGGCAACCGAAGTTGCCTTTTAAAAATAAATTGTAGCCTTAAACGTTAAAGCGGAAATGGATAACATCACCATCTTTAGTCACGTAGTTTTTACCTTCTAAGCGCCATTTACCGGCTTCTTTGGCACCTGCTTCACCTTTACATTCAACAAAATCATCATAGGCGATTACTTCTGCTCGGATAAAACCACGCTCAAAATCAGTGTGGATAACACCCGCTGCCTGTGGTGCTGTTGCACCGACTTTAACCGTCCAGGCGCGTACTTCTTTAACGCCTGCAGTAAAGTAGGTTTGTAAATGCAATAATTGATAGCCGCTATTGATGACGCGGTTTAAGCCAGCTTCTTCCTGACCGATTCCTTCGAGGAACTCTTTTTTGTCTTCTTCATCAAGCTCAGCTATTTCAGATTCAATTGCAGCACAAACGGCGACGACCACTGAACCTTCTTTTTCTGCGATTTCACGGACAATATCTAAATAGGGGTTATTTTCAAAACCATCTTCACTCACGTTGGCAATGTACATGGTCGGTTTGCCCGTCAGGAAGTTAAGGTAGGCAACCGCTGCTTTTTCTTCTGCCGTTAATTCAAGGCCGCGCACTAAACCGTCGGCTTCAAGATGCGCTTTTACTTTTTCCAATACCGTTACTTCAAATTTGGCATCTTTGTCGCCACTTTTGGCTTTTTTGGTGAGACGTAAAAGGATACGATCACAACTGTCTAAATCGGCCAATGCTAGTTCGGTATTGATAATGTCAATATCGTCTTTAGGATCGATTTTACCCGCGACGTGCACAATGTTGTCGTCTTGGAAGCAGCGCACAACGTGGCCAATGGCATCTGTTTCACGAATGTTCGCGAGAAACTTATTACCCAGTCCTTCACCTTTAGAAGCACCTTCAACTAAACCTGCGATATCAACAAATTCCATTGTTGTTGGTAGCACGCGCTGCGGATTAACAATTTTAGCTAATTTATCGAGGCGATGATCTGGTACTGGCACGATACCCGTATTAGGCTCAATCGTACAAAATGGAAAGTTAGCAGCTTCAATGCCCGCTTTTGTTAACGCGTTAAATAATGTTGATTTACCAACATTGGGTAAACCGACGATGCCACATTTGAAACCCATGATCTGACTCCTATTTTGTTAGTTGTTTGTGTTAATTGAGGGGGTAAACGTATTATTTTTCTGCTTTAAAACTATGTAAGCGATTCATTGCTTTTTCCAGCCCGTCCTGCCCTAAAATATGGGTACAACGCGCTGCTTGAACAATACTTTGGTCAATCAAGTTTTGTTCACTACTCGGCGCTTTACCAAGTACATAACCACTGACTCTATTTTTATCACCGGGGTGACCGATACCAATGCGCAGACGATAAAAATTTTTATCATTGCCCAGTTTTTCGATAATATCTTTTAAACCGTTATGTCCACCGTGACCACCACCCAATTTAAACTTTGCTATACCGGGAAGCAGATCCAGCTCATCGTGTGCGATTAGGATCTCTTCAGGTTTAATGCGATAAAAATTTGCCATCGCAGCAACCGCTTTTCCACTGAGGTTCATAAAGGTAGTTGGAACAAGAAGACGCAGGTCATTACCGGCAAATTGAATTCTTCCCGTTAGACCGTAAAATTTTGCTTCAGGCTTAAGTTGGATATTTTCTTGAGAGGCGAGTTGGCTTACATACCACTGTCCGGCATTATGTCTGGTTTGCACATATTCTGGGCCTGGATTAGCCAGGCCCACAAGCAATTTAATAATAGTTGACACTATTATTCAGCAGCTGCTTCTACTTCGTCTTCAGTAGGTGCTTTTTTGGAAAGTGCAATTGAAACCATAGGAAGGTCATGTTCTTCACCTTTATTTAGTTCAACAGACTCAACGCCAGCAGGAAGATCTAGGTTAGAGAGGTGTAATGTATCACCAATTTCCATCGCAGAAATATCTACTTCAATGAATGAAGGAAGATCTGCAGGTAGACATAAAACTTCAACTTCGTTAATTGAGCGATAAACTACGCCGCCATTTTTAATCGCTTCTGAAAGCCCTTCGTTGATGAAGTGCAGAGGAACCGTTTTGTGAAGTTTATGTGCAGCATCAACACGCAGTAGATCTAAATGTTGAATACGCGCTTTAAAAGCATGGCGCTGTAGATCTTTAAGAACGACTTGCTCAGAAACACCATCGATTTCCAGGTTTAATATTGAAGAGTAAAATGCTTCAATACCTTCTGCTTTGATGATTTCTTTATGTGTAAAAGTAAGAGAAACGGCTTCTTTATTCGCTCCGTATACTATTGCTGGTACTAGATCCGCATGACGTAGGCGGCGGCTCGCACCTTTCCCTAGGTCTGTACGGGTTGTTGCTGTTAATTTAATAGACATGGTATAACTCCAATAGTGAGGATACTGTTATAAAGTTCCTCAAATTTAAAATAGATTTCATCTTGCGACCAGATAAAACCACCTTATCGGCAGCTTTAAGCTGCAGATAAAAAAGGCGCGCCATAATAGCGCGCCATCATAATTTTGTACAACATTAAAACTAATTTCGAGCACAAAAAACGCTTTATGATAAGACAATAAAGTATTTTTTGTGTTCAAAGACAATTAACAAAAGTTAAAAGGGTTACTTAACAGCTATTAACAGCTGAAGAGGACCAATATTAGTGAAACATTGCAGAGATTGATTCTTCGTTACTTACGCGACGAATTGCTTCAGCCAGCATGCCACTTAATGTTAACTGCTTAACTTTACCCGTTGCAATAATTTCTGCTGAAAGCGGAATTGAGTCAGTAACAATGAATTCATCAATAACAGAGTTTTTGATGTTTTCAGCCGCTTTTCCAGAGAAGACAGCATGTGTCGCATAAGCGTAAACAGAGCTTGCACCGCGTTCTTTAAGTGCTAAAGCTGCCTGGCATAATGTACCGCCGGTATCTATCATATCATCAACGATAATACAGTTACGTCCTTCAACATCACCGATCAGGTGCATTACTTGCGCAACGTTTGCTTTTGGACGACGTTTGTCGATGATCGCCAAATCGGCATCATCGAGTAATTTAGCATGTGCACGCGCACGCACAACACCGCCAATATCAGGGGACACAATCATTGGGTTATCCAGTTTCTTCTCTAACATATCTTCAAGAAGTACTGAGCTGCCAAATACATTATCAACCGGTACATCAAAAAAGCCTTGGATTTGCTCTGCATGCAGGTCAACGGTCAATACACGGTCTACGCCGACATTTGACAAGAAATCCGCAACCACTTTTGCAGTGATCGGCACACGACTGGAGCGAACTCGACGGTCTTGACGGGCATAACCAAAGTATGGGATAACAGCAGTAATACGTCCGGCTGATGCACGACGAAGTGCGTCAATCATAACGATTAATTCCATTAAATTATCATTGGTGGGAGCACAAGTAGACTGTACGATAAAAATATCATCACCGCGTACGTTCTCATTAATTTGTACGTGGATCTCTCCATCGCTAAAGCGCCCGACATCCGCGCTTCCTAGTTTAACGAAAAGACGCTCTGCAACTTTTTTAGCTAGATCGGGTGTCGCATTACCTGCAAATAGTTTCATATTTGGCACTGTGAGGACCTCTGTAATCCTAAGGGGTGTGTGTCAAAAAGCAATAATGCTGATTAACATTTGTTATTAATTACCTTACGCAATTAATAAATTTTATTTAAGTGTTGCGAATAATTCATTTAAAGGAGAATTATTCAATCCTGTTGCGGTAAATGCTGCTAACCAGTCAGGGGTGTTATTTAACACAATTTCAGCTTCATGAATACTGTTGAATGTGCTAAAAACACATGCACCAGTGCCAGTCAATTGAGTTGGCGCGTATTCTATCAACCACTCTATAACCTTGGCAACCTTAGGATAATTTTTTTTCACATAAGGCTGGCAGTCATTCAGCCAATTTTGATTTATTAACTGTAAATGGGTTCTTTTTTTTGTATTGCGAATGAGATCTTTTGCTCGAAAAACGGTGGCTGTTGAAATATGGCAATCGGGTATAGCAATCAGGTAGCTCCGCTCTGTGGGATAAACAGGGCTTAATTTTTCACCTATTCCTTCTGCTATTGCGGCTTTGCCAAAGATAAAAACAGGTACGTCCGCACCCAATAAAACTCCTATTTTTGCCAATTCACTTTTTGTTAAATTGATGTTCCATTGATAATTTAATGCCACCAGAGTTGTAGCAGCATCCGATGAGCCCCCACCAAGCCCTCCGCCCAGAGGTAAATTCTTTTCCAGAGTAATATGTGCTCCGTTATTTGCCGCCGTATGAGTTTTTAACATCATAGCTGCTTTATAGATTAAGTTATCTTCTAATGCAAGTCCTTCAATGTTTGGTGTGATGGTGATTTTTCCGGAGAGATTAGGTGTGATAGTTAAATAATCACATAGATCGATAAACTGAAAGAGGGTTTGTAATTCATGGTAGCCATCTTCCCGTCGGCCCGTTATATATAAAAATAAGTTAAGTTTAGCGGGAGCAGGCCAACGAACAGTGTCAGGATTTGTCATGCGTTATCTCTCTATTTGGCAATTTTATCGTTGAGGAGGTTATTTTAAGACAAGATAGTAGCGAGTTATGCTTTATAAATACAGCTCGAAAGACAATAAGTTATAAGCCCTGTTTGAGTCTGCAAATACCGAGGTTCCGGCGCTTATTTAAAATATTTCAGTTTTCTCTAATAGCCATTTTCGAATTGCAAATTTTAAAAGTAAATCCTGGCGGCTAAGCTCTAGCTGGTGAGGGAGGCTTATTTTCTGAACCGTTTTATAATCTTGGTAATCGACAGACCAGCTGTCATTTTTGTTATCTTGTCCGTTCAAACTCACTAACTGATTATTTTCATTAAGCTGATAAACAGCATCACTTGGATTGCCTTTAATCCATTGTTGTAAAACCTCAACGGGTAACTCAATCCCTGACAACTGAGTCATTAGTGTTTGCGTATTTTTAGCAAAATAAATTTTACCTTGATCGTCAATTATTCGAGTGCCAAGTGCCGTCTTTTTGATATCTAAAATAGTCGTTCCCAGAAAGCTGGTTAAGGTAATATGAAAATTTTCGCCGTTTTGCTGCCAGTAAATATTTAGGCTATGACGGTTTTCCGCTGTGATAATGGCCACTTTTCCATGCAGAGACCAATCTGTTAACTCATTAAGCTGTTGTTGATGTGCTGCCCAATCGGCAGTTTCGGTGGGAGGTGTTGGTATTTGCGCACAACCAGCAAGCATTAGAATGAAAAGAAGGCTGGAAAAGAATATTTTCATGTTTGATAAAACCACTTAGCTAAATATATAAATCGGTAAATAATACTAACCAGTCATAAAAATAAAGACAGGTTTATTTTTATTATTTGAAAATAAAACGGATACACATTTCTCATTTTAAAAAGTACAACAATTTCTAATAATCATATTTTTTCAAGGAATGCGCCTAAATAGTAAGTGTAACTGGCTGCCAAAGCAGATAGTTAAGCCTCCTGGCGCACAGAGGCTAATTGTCTAATCTACTTCACCTACTTCATCTAATTCATCTAATTTATCTAATTTATCTAATCATTTATTGAACTAATAATTCCTGTGCATTGGCTAATGTGTGTTCAGTGATACGGTCTCCGCCTAATAACCTTGCTAATTCACTTATGCGCTCTTCAGGATTTAGTTTAAACATGGTGGTATTAGTGGTTTTACCATCACTTTGTTTATTAACAAACATCTGCTGATGACCATTACCGGCCACTTGTGGTAAATGCGTAACACAAAATATTTGCGTATTCTCCCCCAGACTACGCAATGATTTTCCAACGACGGCAGCTGTCACACCACTGATCCCGGCATCAACTTCATCAAAAATCAGTGTTGGTGTCGAAACCCGCTGGCTAATAATAACTTGAATGGCCAAACCAATCCGCGATAATTCACCTCCGGAAGCAACTTTACCTAAATCCTGCAGAGGTTGCCCTGCGTTTGTTGCCACTTTAAATTCAATACCGTCTATTCCTAAGGGACTCAAGGTATTGCGACTTGCCTGGGTTAAGGAGACTTCGAATATTCCCTCTTCCATATTGAGCTGCTGGATACTCGCGGTGATCTTTTTACTTAATTTTTTACTGTAACGCAAACGGCTTTGACTGAGTTTATTTGCATGCTGGAAATAATTGAGTTCAGCTTCTGCTAAGTCGAGTATAAATTGTTCTATTTGGGCATTACAGTCAGTTAATTGTTGGTATTCATTGTTTAATTTTTGGTGATGTTCAAAAAGAAATTCAGGTTGAATTTGGTGCTTACGCGCTAAAGATAATGCTTCACTCATGCGCGTTTCTAATTGTTGGAAATGTTCCGGATCAAGTTCTAAGTTGTCACTAAAATGACGTAATTCATAACTGGCGTCTTCGATTGGAATGATCGCTTCCTGTAAGCTCGCAAGAATAGCGCCCAATGATGGATCATTATCTATCTGATGCTCGAGTGCAGAGATACTTTTACGCAATAAGCTCAATACATCAAATTCTTCCCCCTCGCTTAGCTGTGAAAGGCTAATTTGACAGGTGGTTAATAAAGCACCGCTGTTAGCTAAACGTTTATGCTCCTGCTCTATATTTTGAAATTCATCTTCAGCGAGTGCAAATGCATCTAACTCTTCAATTTGGTATTCAAGTAACTGTTTGCTCGCCTGTTTTTCTTGCTGATTAAGTTGCTGCTCCTTGAGTTGCTTGTTAATGAAGTGCCAGCCTTGATAGGTCTCTTTCACTTTTTGTAATAATAGATGATGGCCTGCATATTCATCAACAACAGAAAGCTGAATATCATTTTTCAGAAGGCTTTGGTGGGCGTGCTGACCGTGAATATTAACCAGAAATTGGCCCAGACTTTTTAGCTGCGAGAGAGGCACGGGGGTGCCATTAATATAAGCGCGGGAACGGCCTTCTTTGGTAATAATCCGGCGTAATAAACACTCTGCATTATCACTTGGGGAATCTTCAAGATCGTTTTTTTTTAACCAGTTTTTTGCGTGAGGTGTATCATTTAAGGTAAAACGGGCATTTACTTCAGCCTGTTCAGTACCAACCATTATCATATTGGCATCGGCACGATCACCGAGGCACAAACCCAGTGCGTCAATTGCAATGGATTTCCCGGCACCGGTTTCACCGGTGATGGTCGTCATGCCCTGATGAAATTCTAATTCTAAAAATTGAACAATGGCAAAATGTTGAATAGTTAAGTGGCTAAGCATAATTTACATCCCAAAGACCGAGTATTAACACTGTATATGTGCACAGTCTAATATTGTTGTTTTAAACAGTAAAGTGAGGTTTGTTACATTCTCTTCTAATTAGTTAATAAAGTTTATTGCCCCAACCCAGTTTATTTTGTAACACATGGAAATAGTTATAGTTTTTTGGATGAACTAATTTTAATTGATCTTGGCTTTTTTTGATTATTATTTCATCGCCGGGTAAAACGGGTAAATTCACATGACTATCACAGCTTATTTGCATTTCACTTTTATTCGATAGTGCCATTTTCAAACGTACACGACTATTAGCATCAATAACAATGGGGCGGCTATTTAATGTGTGGGGAAACATAGGTAACAAACTAATGGCATCTAAATTTGGCGTTAAGATTGGTCCTCCCCCCGAAAGGGAGTAAGCTGTTGAACCTGTGGGTGTCGCAATAATTAGACCGTCAGCGCGTTGATTCAACATGAAGTCATCGTCAACATAGACTTCAAATTCAAGCATATGTGCAATTTTATCTGGATGTAAAACCGCTTCATTAACTGCAGTATTTGAGCTTTTAAGATCGCCATGGCGATGTACTTGCGCTTCTAATAAGAAACGTTTTTCTATTTGGTAATTGCCTAATAATACTTGCTCTAATGGTTGCTCAAAATTATCTGGGTCAAGATCCGTTAAAAAGCCTAAGTTACCCCGATTGACACCAATAACAGCAATATCAAAACGTGACAGTACACGCGCGGCCCCAAGCATGTAACCATCCCCGCCTACCACTATTGCTAAATCACAACGGCTTCCGATGCCGACCAAATCCGCGCGCTCAAATCCATTAATAGGAAGTTCATCGGCGATCCGTTGATCAATCACCAGATTGACACCTTTAGCTTTCAAAAAATGGTATAAAGCTAATAATGTCAGTTTAGCTTTGGGATGTTGAGTTTTGGCAATCAAACCAATCGTTTTAAATTCAATTAAATTGTCGTGCTGGGCACCCATAGAGCTCCTTTATTAGTTAAACCTTAATATTATAGTTAAAGGATAACCTGATATAATGTTTTAGTTGTAATTATTTTATTTCAGGTCAATTTGTTAGGATTTATTCGTCGCTAAGAAGAGGAATAATTTATTCATATCCTCATAACAGGCTTGAAACTATAATTGTAATCCCCATAATAGAGTATATAAAAATTTAAATCTTTAATTGATTAGGATAAAACCATGACGGTAGAAAAAAAAATCATTCCGGAAGAACAAGTTGAAGCTGAGCAAGTTGATGTAGAACAACAAGTTGAAGCTGAGCTAGTTGAAAATGATGAATCTGCACAAGCACAAGATGAAGCCTCTAACAAAGAACTAAACATGATTGAAGTACTGAATAAAAAATTAGCGCTTGCTGAACAACAGATTGTCGATCAACAAGCTGATGTTGCTCGTGCTCAGGCTGATGTGGTGAATGCCCGTCGTATCGCAGCGCAAGATGTTCAAAAAGCGCACAAATTTGCACTGGTTAAATTTGCAGATGGTTTATTACCTGTGATTGACAGTTTGGAAATGGCGATCAGTCACGCTGATAAAGAAGATGAAACGCTAAAACCTATGATTGAAGGCGTTGAATTAACACTGAAATCTATGCTGGATACAGTCGACAAGTTTGGCTTAAAAGTAATTGATCCACAAGATGAAGCTTTTGACCCTGAAAAACATCAAGCGATGAGCATGCGCGCAGTCCCGGATGTTGCACCTAATCAAGTTATTGCAGTGATGCAAAAAGGTTATGAATTGAATGGCCGTGTTATTCGTCCGGCAATGGTCATGGTGTCTAAGGCTGAAGACTAATTGTTTTTTTCGGCTAGCTAATAAAAGTGCTGTAGACCGCTTTTTCACCGGTAATAACAGAATAAGAAAAATACATTTTTTTTGATGTTAGCCCTTGAAAGTAAAAAATAGCGCCTCATATATAAGACAATTAAAGCGGCACAGTATTTTACAATGAAAAAACATACTGGGTCTGCTTACTAAACAACACAAAACATAAATAAGTTTGGAGAAGAGTAAAATGGGCAAAATAATCGGTATTGATCTAGGTACAACAAATTCATGTGTATCTGTACTTGTTGGTGGCGTAGCTAAAATCATCGAAAATGCAGAAGGTGAACGTACAACGCCTTCAATCATCGCTTACACTGAAGGTGAAACCTTAGTTGGACAACCTGCAAAACGTCAGTCGGTCACTAACCCTCAGAATACTCTTTTTGCGATTAAACGTTTAATCGGTCGTCGTTATGAAGATGAAGAAGTACAACGTGATATCAAAATCATGCCTTACAAAATTGTTAAAGCTGACAATGGTGATGCATGGGTAGAAGCGCACGGCAACAAAATGGCACCGCCACAAATATCTGCTGAAGTTTTGAAAAAAATGAAAAAAACAGCTGAAGATTATTTAGGCGAGAAAGTGACTGGCGCGGTAATCACTGTACCTGCATATTTCAACGATGCGCAGCGTCAAGCAACTAAAGATGCTGGTCGAATTGCGGGTCTTGAAGTTAAACGTATTATCAATGAGCCAACGGCTGCTGCATTCGCATACGGTGTTGATAGTTCTAAAGGTGACAGTGTTATTGCTGTATACGACCTAGGTGGTGGTACTTTTGATATCTCAATCATTGAAATTGATGAAGTCGATGGAGAAAAAACCTTCGAAGTATTATCCACAAATGGTGATACTCATTTAGGTGGTGAAGATTTTGATAACCGTTTAATCAACTTTTTAGTGGCTGAATTCAAAACACAACAAGGTTTTGATTTAACTAATGATCCGCTTGCAATGCAACGTGTTAAAGAAGCAGCTGAGAAAGCAAAAATTGAACTGTCAAGTGCACAACAAACAGATATCAACCTGCCTTACATCACTGCTGACCAATCAGGTCCTAAACATTTAAATATCAAGATCACTCGTGCTAAATTAGAGTCTCTTGTTGAAGATATGGTTAAAGCAACGCTTGAACCTTTACGTATTGCTTTAAAAGATGCAGATTTATCTGTTGCTGATATTGATGATGTTATTTTGGTTGGTGGTCAAACACGTATGCCACTTGTACAAAAACTGGTTACCGAGTTCTTTGGTAAAGAAGCACGTAAAGATGTTAACCCTGATGAAGCTGTTGCTATGGGCGCTGCAATTCAAGGTGCTGTACTTTCTGGTGAGAAAACCGACGTATTATTATTAGATGTTACGCCGTTATCATTAGGTATCGAAACAATGGGTGGTGTTTTAACTAAAGTTATCGATAAAAATACAACGATTCCAACTAAACAATCGCAAACATTCTCCACAGCTGAAGATAATCAAAGCGCAGTAACGATTCATATTCTACAAGGTGAACGTAAACGTGCTAATGATAATAAATCTCTTGGTCAATTCAACCTTGAAGGTATCCGTAAAGCGAGCCGTGGTACTCCTCAAATTGAAGTAACATTTGATATGGATGCCGATGGTATTCTACACGTATCTGCTCAAGATAAAGACACTAAGCAAGAGCAAAAAATAACCATTAAATCTAGTTCAGGTCTTTCTGAAGAAGAAGTTGAAAAAATGGTTAATGATGCGGAAGCAAATGCTGAAGCAGATAAGAAATTTGAAGAAGTAGTGAAAGCTCGTAACGAAGCTGACGCAATAATTCATACAACACGTAAGCAAATTGAAGAAGCTGGTGATGCACTGCCTGCTGATGAAAAAGAAAAAATCGAAGCTGCACTTAAAGAACTTGAAGAAGCGACGAAAACTGAAGATAAAGATCTTATTGAAGCTAAAACAGCCGCACTTGCTGAAGCTTCAGCAAAACTGATGGAAATTGTACAACAAAAATCACAGGCTGGAGAAGCTGGAGGCGAGGAACAGCCTCAAGAAAAAGCCAAGGAAGATGATGACATTGTTGATGCTGAGTTTGAAGAAGTAAAAAAAGACGATAAAAAATAATTAGTCAAACTAATTAAGTTATAATCGTTTTTAATGGCACGCGGGTTATGGATTTTTCTATAATCCGCGTGTTTGTTTTATACATAGCCAAGTAGTTTGGTTATAAATTGAAATTTTGAGAAAAGATATGGCAAAACGTGATTGTTATGAAGTACTTGGCATAAGCCGTGATGCGACAGAAAAAGAAGTCAAAAAAGCGTATAAACGTTTGGCAATGAAATACCACCCAGACAGAACCAGTGGTAATGATGAACTTGAAGTCAAATTCAAAGAAGTTAAAGAAGCTTACGAAATTCTTAATGATTCACAAAAAAAAGCAGCCTATGATCAATATGGACATGATGGTGTAAACCAGCAGGGACGTGGTGGATTTGATAATTCTGATTTTGGTGACCAGTTTGGTGATATTTTTGGTGATATTTTTGGCGGCGGTCGTCGCGGTGGTGGTGGACAGCGTCCACAGCAGGGATCAGATCTTCGCTACAACATGGAATTAACGCTTGAAGAAGCGGTTAAAGGTATTTCCAAAGAGATTCAAATTCCTACTCAAGTCCACTGTGAACAGTGTAATGGCTCGGGTGCTAAAAAAGGGACAGAAGCAAAAACCTGTGGTACTTGTTATGGGCAAGGACAAGTACAAATGCGTCAAGGTTTCTTTGCTGTCAATCAAACCTGTCCAACATGTCATGGCCAGGGAAAAATTATCAGCGACCCATGTCATAAATGTCATGGTCATGGTCGTTACGAACGCAGTAAAAGTATGTCGGTTAAAGTCCCTGCTGGTGTTGATACCGGCGATCGCATTCGTTTAAGTGGTGAAGGTGAAGCGGGTGAACATGGTGGCCCTGCTGGTGATTTATATGTGCAAATGAATGTGCTTCCGCATCATGTTTTTGAACGTGATGGCAACAATCTTCATTGTGAAGTGCCGATTAGTTTTACTGAAGCTGCACTAGGGAGCGAAATTGAAGTACCGACACTTGATGGTCGCGTAAAGCTTAAGATTCCTGCTGAAACGCAAACAGGACGTGTTTTTAGAATGCGTAACAAAGGTGTTAAATCAGTGCGCAGTCATGCGATGGGTGATTTGATGTGCAAAGTCATGGTCGAAACACCGGTTAAATTATCAAGCAAACAGCGCGACTTATTAAAAGAGTTTGAAACTTTATGTTCATCAAGTTCGACAAAACATAAGCCAAAATCAGAAGGTTTTTTAACCAGTATCAAAACCTTTTTTGATGATTTAAGCAGTTAATATAGTACAACTATTAACGCTGATGATTAATGCCTCCTAACGGGAGGCATTTTTTTTGGCTTCCAATTCATTATCACTTTTCAATGCCCCAAAAATCCGAGTAACTGATTTTCTATTTAATCTAAATTCGGGATAAATAGTAAAATAAATTGAACTTAATGCCTATTCTACGCTCTGATCTTTTAACTAAAAATATCAAATATAAAAAGGGACAGGCATGATTAATTTAATGGATACATTTTGTGATGTAGATGACTTTTGCAACGTTTTATTCCTGAATGGCAAGCGCGTTTAATAACCAATGGTGAGATAAAAAGACGAGGAGTCAAGCGCATGAGTAATACCAATCCGTATAAATATCTGACCTATCTTAGCTGTTAAAATTAACGCTAGCTTCGTTGTTTTCAATCTCAATAGCCAGCTATTGCTCAATCAAACATCTTGCTATCATTATTTTTTTCTCCGCAATTTTAAACCATTTACTTATGTGGATTGGTATTATGCTGAAATAATGACCATTATCATTAGCTTTCATCAATCTCATTACAGAGATTGATGAATGATTACTTAGGACATGTAGCAAAATATTTAAAACCGCATAGCCCTTCATTACTAAGATTAGAGGTTATACCATCCGTGATCATTCCTTTAAATACCTCTCGAACGACTTTTTTCGGCAAGCCAATGGGAATTGTTTTTATTGACTCTACAAAATTGCGCTATGCCATATTATTAGAGCAAAACGTACAAGGTTTTTAATGGAACGCCTAAGCATTGGAAAGGGACAATGGGATGGTTCTTTGGCTTTAAACTGCACCTCATAGTGAATGACCTTGGCAATTTACATGTTTGGCGCTTTATCAGGCAAGTTATACGGTGATAAAGGCTACTTAGATAAAGCATTAGCGAGTCAATTACAAGAAAAAGGTAGCGATAAGCAAGTGGAATAAAGCAATGCTCAGCAAAGGTTCTCTTATCGAAAAAATTAATGATCAAGTAAAAAATATTTCATCTGTAGAGCACACACGAGATCCCAGTATTACTGGTTTGTTGTAAATATGCTGAGTGGTTTAATTGCCTATTGTCTGTAAAAAACAAGCTATCAATCAATTTAACACCCAACGAAAAAAATCAGCTAATTGGTGAAAATATCATAATGGCTTAACCCGATCTCAGGTTATTTAGCGATTAATATTGTAATGGATGCTTGCCAGAGAGAAAACATTTGTCATTGATTTGCTATCATCACCTGCTGTTATTCACTTCTCTCTTAGCAGGCTTATCCTTACTGCTATTATACAATTAGAACAACTCGCTACTGTAATCAATACCTTGCTTTGCAGTGTTTTCCTGCGCTTGAAGAGATTAGCCAATGAGTGGGATTAACAGATTAAATGTAAAAAAATCATCCTTCGCCCTTTAAAACTAAATTAAGTACCCCATATATTTATTAGGGTATGTTTCATTTGCATATTAGTGGTTTTATTATATCCCTGACAGCTTCTAAATTTTGCAATAAATTAAATTACTTGATAATTGATTGTAATTTAAGTGGGTATAACGAAAGCTGCGAGCAAATGAAACAGAGCCATTTATTAAGCCATTATATATGATAGAATTAGGTAAATACATTCAATAAATTAAGAGAATAAATATGTCTGAACTACAGCTAAACACTCAAGAAAAACAAGCAAGTTACGGTATCGGCCTACAAATGGGAGAGCAACTTGCTGCTAATCCTTTCGACGGTTTAGAAATATCTGCTATTTCTGCAGGAATCTCAGACGCATTTGCTGGCGCTGAAAGCCAAGTATCTCGCGAAGATTTACAAACTGCTTTTGAAGTTATCTCTGGACGTATGCAAGCCGCTGCTGCTGAACAAGCAGAAGTATTGGGCGCAGCTGGTGCAGCTTTCCTTGCTGAAAATGCAGCTAAAGAAGGCGTTACAGTTACTGAATCTGGACTTCATTATGAAGTAATCAATCTAGGCGAAGGTGAAAAACCTACTGCTGAATCTACTGTAAGTGTTCATTACCACGGAACATTGACTGACGGTACTGTATTTGACAGTTCTGTTGAACGTGGCGAACCTGCTGAATTCCCTATCGGTGGTGTTATTGCTGGTTGGACTGAGGCATTACAACTTATGCCTGTTGGTTCAAAATTCAAATTAGCTGTTCCTGCAGATCTTGCCTATGGCGAGCGTGGCGCTGGTGCTGCAATCGGACCTCACGCAACATTAGTCTTTGAAGTTGAATTGCTAGCAATTAAATAATTGACTTGCCTACTGTATAAGTAGGATATGAAATATTAAGGCCCTTCTCTGGTAACAGATTAGGGCCTTTTTTGTGTGTATGAGAAAGCGAATAAAAACAGTAAAAACTAGTTTAAGTTATTGATTATTTCTTCAACAAGTATCGATGCATTTTTAGCGGCAATCGGCAGGTATTGCTCAAAGGACAATTCTGATTTTTTACCGGCAATATCCGATAGTGAACGGATGATCACAAAAGGTACTTTAAACTGGTAACAAACCTGTGCTATCGCTGCAGCTTCCATTTCACATGCTGCCATCGTTGGGAAGTTTAAACGCGCTATTTCAGCTTTGGTTGGATCCGCCATAAAAATATCTCCAGTACAAATTAATCCCTGAATAGTTTTTAAATGAGTAATAGCGTTAGCGGCTTTTTGTGCTGCGACAATCAGGTTTTTATCTGCTGGAAAAGCGGCAGGTAATTGTGCCATTTGGCCAATTTCATAACCAAATGCAGTTAAATCGACATCATGAAAACGTACTTCTGTTGATATTACAACGTCGCCGACATTAAGCGTTGTATCATAACCACCTGCGGAGCCCGTATTGATGACCTTGCTCGGGTTAAATTTTTCCAGTAACAGTGTTGTTGCTACCGCAGCGGCAACTTTACCTATGCCTGATTTGGTTAAGATAACCTGTTTACCATTTAATTCACCCTGGTAAAATTCACAACCGGCAATGACCGTTGTTTCCATGTTATTTAACTTCGCTTTAAGAATGCTAACCTCTTCATCCATCGCACCAATAATGCCTATTTTCATCTGTTCTGCTCTTTGTCATTAAAAAATAGCGGCAATCCTAACATAAACTGCCTTATATCGGCACTCTATGGTTTTTTTGTGTCCCTTACATGTGTAATATCTTGAGCATAAAATATTGGATTCTTAACGATCAGGAAGTAAATAAATGAATGCTCTACTTGAAGATTTACAAGCGCGGGGATTAATCGCGCAAATGACTGCGGATGAAGAATTACATGAACATTTATCAAGTGGCTGCAAAACACTTTATTGTGGATTTGATCCGACTGCAGACAGCCTGCATATCGGAAGTTTAGTACCACTAGTCACATTGAAACGTTTCCAGGACGCGGGTCACAAGCCATTAGCTTTGGTCGGTGGCGCAACCGGATTGATTGGCGATCCGAGCTTTAAAGCGCTGGAGCGTAAATTAAATACCGATGACGTTGTTGCAGATTGGGCGGAAAAAATAAAAGGCCAAGTCAGTGCTTTTATCGAATTTGGTGATCAGGAAAATTCGGCTGAGGTTGTCAATAACCTTGATTGGATCGGTAAAATGGATACTATTTCCTTTTTGCGTGATGTTGGTAAACATTTCAGTGTTAATGCTATGATTCAAAAAGAATCCGTTAAACAGCGTATTGATCGTGATGGTTCGGGTATGTCATTTACTGAATTTACTTATATGCTATTACAATCTTATGACTTTGCCGCTTTAAATAAAGCCAATGGTTGTTCATTGCAGATTGGTGGTTCAGATCAATGGGGAAATATAACCGGTGGTATTGACTTAACCCGGCGCATGAATCAGGAAAAAGTATTCGGTTTGACACTACCTTTAGTGACTAAATCAGATGGTACAAAATTTGGTAAGACTGAAGCGGGTACGATCTGGCTTGATGCCGCTAAAACATCCCCTTACGCATTCTTCCAATTCTGGATAACAACGTTAGATGCAGATGTTTACAAATTTCTTGCCTACTTTACTTTCTTATCCGTTAAAGAAATTGCTGCGATTGAAGAAAATGATAAAATCATTCAAGGCCGTCCCGAAGGGCAAAATATTTTGGCTCAGCAGGTCACCCGTTTGGTTCATGGTGAACAAGGTTTAGGGTCAGCCCAACGCATCACTGAAGCTTTGTTTTCTGGTGATTTAAGCGCAGTGGATGAATCGGATTTGGCACAACTTGCGCAGGATGGTTTACCCACAACCTTTGTTGAAGGGGCAGAAAAACCATTAATTGAATTATTAACCAGTTGTGAGCTAGCTAAATCGAATAAAATGGCGCGAGAATTTACTAAAAATGGTGCGGTCAGTATTAATGGCGAAAAACAAACCGATAGCGAAGCCTTTTTACAAAAATCCGATGCATTATTTGGTAAATACACTGTAATTAAACGTGGTAAACGTTTATTCAATTTATTTATATGGAGATAAGTAAAATGTTTAAAATTAAAAAAATAAAGCTCTTAAGTAGTGCCTTATTTTGTGTTTTTGCAGGTCAAGCTACAGCGCAACAGGTAGCACAAACTCAGTATCGTGGTGTGGATTTCGCGGATCCTACTGCGGTTTACTCCAGTGCCGGTATTGGCGGTGGAACCGAGGGTGTTGATGTATTTGGATCATTTGCAGGTTATTTAGGCTGGCAAATGAAACATCAGTTAACCCTAGAAGCAAAACATGATTTAGATTATTACAACCTGAATTATATGGCCTTCAATAGCCGTAACAATAGCGGTTTTTTAGTTGATAGTACTTGGAGTTATGACTATAAGGGTTATTCCGTCGATAAGACGGCTTTTGGTGTGATTAAAAAAGTGCCATTAAGTAATGAGAAAATAACTCTTTACCCCGCTTTGAAGCTTGGCATGATGTGGGGTAACGATATTAGTACTACCACCTATTTAGACGTTGAAGTGTCTGCACGTTATGCCGTATCGGATCTGTTTTGGATTGGCGCTACACCACAATATCTCTATGCACTGAAAGGTGTCAACGTTAAGGAATTTAAAGGCACAATCGATATTGGTTATGAGTTAGCCGAAAATGTAGGAGTCGCAGCACATTTGGATGAGAATGCTGAATTTTGGGCTGAGTTCACTTTAGCTTTCTAGCTTAACGGATATCCTGATGGTATGTAAAACACTGAACGTGGAAACGTTTGGTGTTTTTTTTTAGGCTGACTAAAATGCTTTACCAAAGGGCCTAATAGCAAAATAAATTAAATTTCGAGCTTAATTAAAAGGTAGAAATATTCATTTAAATCAAAAATTTGAGTATTTATGCTTTTTTACAATTTAATTTTTTTTTGCTATTAATGAATGTAGCCGAACGTGGGATATTTTTATCCGTGATCTAGAGGAAGTGTAAACACTCTGTTAAAGAGATTGAATCGACATGGGAAGTTAATTAATGGAATTTCATCAGTAGGGTGCATTCTATGCACCGCAGGCAGCGGCAATCGGTGCTGAAGCACACCCTACTAGCTATAGGATTGTCGTCCTGAATAGTGCTAGTTGGCGTTCAAATAAGCGCGCCATTAAATTTCACTATTTATAAATTATGTACACATCGTTGAAGAGGCAATTAATTGGGTATGTCAATATTTTGTGTTGTGATTAAAAAACGTGATGGTGAAAATTTTTATAAATAACCCTGCATGGGTATTTTACCTGACCTAATCGCAATAGGGTTTTAGGGCTCTGAGAGGGCGCCTTTTGCAAGGTTTCAAGGTTACCAGTCAATTGCCGTACAGTTATCCCCGTGTGCGGCAGGATATGGTGGGTCCAGTTTATTATTTTGATCAAAGGAATTGCAAGTAAGCTTTAAACTAATGGCTGAAGTTGGCTTGGATAACAAAGTAATGGCAGAAAAATATTGAATCGGTGTAGATTAATCTGATCGTTAATTTTAAATGGGAGCCTAAGCTCCCATTTAAAAGCGTAATGCTCGATTTATAGCGATGATACTTCAAGATGCAAAGTCAGCAAGGAAAATTGTGCTGAGATGCTAGGCATAAAATTGAAGGTTAGTTATTCTACATAGAGATTTTATAACAACGCAGATTGGCACCATTTGCCTTGCCCTACGGGGCGCAAGGTCGAAAACCAGCGCTGCGTTGCACCAATCAAAAAGGGAATAACCATTACTTCATGTTGCGTCTTGCTCTGGTTTCTGATCTGGCGCCTGACAAAGAATTCTGAAGTAACATGGGTATATATTTAAGCCGAGTAACCACCTTTAATACCTTTCGTTGTCATTGCTACAGCATCATGGGCATGTAAGCTTTCATAATGGTTTACGCGTAACCAAAAATCATCAAATTTAGTTTCTTGGTGGAGCGAATGTTGTAAGTGTCTCGCCGCATCTTCACAAAACATTAAATTCTGACCGTTCAAAAGAGCAAATTCCTGCTCATCTTCTCTTTTTACTGCTGCCTGTACCGGTGTTTTTAGGGTCTTTTCAATTAAATCAATTAACTCAATAATAGGGAAAGATTGGTTTAATGAATTGAGTTTAACTTTTACTTCAACGACGCTGCGTTGGCTATGCGGGGTGGCAACAATACCTTTTGTGGAGCCCAACCATGCAACTATCTCATCTTTGCTGATTTCAGTTTGTTGCTCATATTTTTGAGAAAAAGCTTTTTGGATAAGTTGCCTTGCTAATGCCGCAGAGCAAGGGCAAGTAGAAGAATAAGGCACGTCTACCTGCATCTCAACTTCAAAGTTACCCTCGAACAGCTGGCCAATAATAATCACAGGGTAAGCTTTCCAGCCTCGTTTTTCGCTAATTAATGACTTACGACGCAGATGATAGTCAAATGAAAATTTAACAAAAGCGCGCTGACTTAATTCATGGTGGCTGGTGATAAAACCCTGGAGTAAAGTTGTTAATGTACTGATATTTAATTCAGACTCTGTCGAAAGTTCATCAAGCTGGAGATATAAGCGAGACATATGAATGCCTTTTGCTTGAGCGTCACCAAGATTAACAAATACTTCGGCATTTGCACTTACTTGTTGTGGGGGGCAATCATCGGTTTGAACCATAAGAGGTAACTCAATATTACTCATTCCAACCCGATCTAGTTTACCTTCAGTTTGAGCTTGTGCACTATTTGCGATATCTGGCATTGCCATTAGAAAAAACTCCAGTAAACATGCAACAGCATGTATTAAAATATAGAAATTAAAAGCGAGCATTATAGACTTGTTAAGCAGAATTAAAAACCATGAAATGAAAAGGTTTACTTTAATGATCAAAAACAAGGCGTGTTTGGATCAATTCTGCCTATTTTAATTCTGTTATCTAAGTGTTGATATAGTTATTTTCAGTTTGCAAACAAGTGTATGTTGTCATTTTTACGCCGCGCAGAAGGAAAGCCATATTTAAAAGGGGAAGTTGCTGGGTTTATTCTGTTTTCCAGCTTATTCATTTCTGTATCTTTAAGTGGTTGAGTATAGAATGGGGAGTCAATACGCTTCATGCAGAAAACTCAACCTTTATTAATTTCCAGACCAAAATGAGGCGTTATCTATCTATTTAACCGGAGTCAATTTGAGCCTATTTAACCTTAAAACCTGGGTGTATTATTATGTTGCATTACTAAAACGCTTAGGGGTCTTGCGTTTTAGTTTGTTACTTGCCGTGGCAATTATAAGTGCTGACTCCGCGTTACAAATATTCCTTACAATTTATTTTGATGAGCCCTTAAGCATTGCCGGTGCTTCCCGTTCAATATTAATCGGGCTTTTAATAACACCCTGGGCGGTGTATTTTTTGACCGTTGTTGTTGGAGATCTGGAGGAAGCTAGGGCTCATTTAGATAATACAGTCGCGACTCTTAAGGAGATGCGCCAAAAAGAGCGGATCAAAACTCACGAGTTAGAAAAAGAAATTCTTGAGCGTAAAACAAGCCAGCAGAAATTGGTCGAAGCGGCCAGTTTATTAAAATCATTCCTGAATACCTCTCCTGATTTGGTCTTTCACCGAGATTTAAAAAGTCGTTTTGTTAGCTGTAATAAAGCGATGGAGATGCTCACGGGTAAAACAGAAAAAAAACTTATTGGTTTAACCCCCTTTGATTTATTTCCTGAGGATTATGCACATCAGGCTGTGGTCCGTGATCAAACCGTGAAGAAACAACAAAAAGAACAAATTCATGAGCATTGGTTACATTTTCCGAATGGGAAAAAGGCTTATTTTGAAGTGAGGACCTTGCCGCTCTTTAACAGTGAGTCGGTGTGTATTGGTATTATTGGTTTTGGTCGGGATATAACCGAGCGTAAAAAACATCAAGAATCTATCGACAAAAATATTCGTGACAAAACCGATTTTATTTCCTCAATTGGTCACGAGTTGCGTACCCCTTTAAACGGCATAGTAGGCTTAAGCCGCATGTTATTAGATGAGCAGCTGACCAGTGAACAGATGAAATATCTTAAAACTATTCATATCAGTGCTATTAGTTTGGGCAATATATTCAGTGATATTATCAACTTGGATAAATTAGATCGTAACCGTTTGAAGTTGGCGACCAATAAAATCAATATGTTGGATTTTATTGGTGATTTAAAAAGTTTGGCTTTTATTCAGACTGAGCAGAAAAAATTAATATTAAAGTTTGAGCAACGCTGCCATTTTCCAGACTATATTGAAACAGATGATACCCGTTTAAGGCAGGTTTTATGGAACCTGCTCAGCAATGCGGTGAAGTTCACCCAAACAGGAACGATAACGATCCGCTGTAGCTGCCATCCGCTTAATCAGAATCAAGTTGAGCTGTGTTTTGAGGTTGAAGATTCAGGCATTGGCATCCCTGAGAATGAACTCGATAAAATATTTGCAATGTACTATCAGGTTGAAGGTAATACATTTGCTACCGGCACGGGGATAGGGCTTGCTGTCACCTCTAAAATTGTGCAGGCAATGGGAGGCGTTATAAGCGTAAAGAGTAAACTTGGTGAAGGGAGTACTTTTAAGCTGACTTTAGCGGTGAATTGCCCGGCAAAAGAACATCAACAGCAACAAATAAAAGATAATCTACCCAAACTTTCCATTTTACTTGTTGAAGATATCGAACTGAATATTTTGGTCGCAACATCGTTATTAGAAAAACTCGGTCATAAAGTTGATAGCGCTATCAATGGAGCGCAGGCACTGAACAAGTTTGCACATAATACCTATCAATTGATCCTGATGGATATTCAACTACCTGATATGAATGGTTATCAGGTCACTCAAAAATTACGTGAAATACACGGACATAAGCTGCCTCCTATTGTGGCCCTGACCGCTAACGTATTTGCCGACAGTAAGGGGTTTCTAGATCAGGGAATGGATGGCGCATTGGGTAAACCGCTTAGTGTTAACTCTTTTAATTCGATGATTAAAAAACTATTTGTCCCTGCAGATAAGCATCAAAAAACAGATTCGGTATTAAAAATTCAGCAAAGAGTGCAACAGACTGATATCTTGTTTGATCAAGAAATGCTTGTAGAATTAATGGCGTTTTTACCAACGCCAGTGATTTTAGATAATATCGTTTTATTTGAAAAACTACTGCCGGAGTACCTTGATATTTTGGACTCTAATATGATTGCCAAGGATCAAAAAGGTATTGTAAATGAAGCGCATAAAATCAAGGGAGCTGCAGGCTCCGTGGGCTTAAAGCGAATACAGGGAATTGCTCAACAACTTCAATCACCAGATCTTCCTGCTTGGTGGGATAATATTGATGATTGGGTAGAGTTAATTAAATCTGAATTTCCAAAGGATATAATGGCATTGAAAAAATGGGTTGTCGCTAACGGTAAATAAAACCCTTTAAATGTGTTTGCAATTGTATTAGATTTTGACTTGCTGATCTCAATATTTTAGGGAGGCTGGGCAGTGATCTTACTATCATTTAATCATCCTTAACCTACAAACCGAGTATATAAAATGGAAAATAAAACACAGACTGAAGACCGCTGGATAAAAGCCTTTATCAAGGAAAATTTTGCAGAGCAGAAAAAAACGCGGCGTTGGGGTGTTTTTTTCAAATCATTAACTTTTTTGTATCTGTTTGGCGCAGTTTTTTTATTTTTTAATGCACAAACGAATCTATTAAGTGATCAACAAAAAGAGCCACACACCGCTATGGTACAAATAAAGGGGGCTATTGCTGCAGATAAAGAAGCGAATGCGAATACCATTGTTACAGGTTTACGTGCAGCATTTAAAAATGAGTTCAGTCAAGCTGTTATGTTAGTGATCAATAGCCCTGGTGGTAGTCCCGTTCAGGCAGGTTACGTCTTTGATGAAATACAACGTCTGCGTCTTTTATACCCGGACAAAAAATTGTATGCTGTTATTGCTGAATTAGGTGCATCAGGCAGTTATTATATTGCAGCCGCAGCTGACCAGATATACGCGGACAAAGCGAGTCTTGTGGGGTCGATTGGGGTGACAGCATCCAGTTTTGGTTTTGTTGAGCTGATGAAGAAAGTCGGGATTGAACGTCGCCACTATACCTCTGGCGAACATAAAGGGTTTTTAGATCCGTTTTCACCCAGCAAAGAATCCGAACGAGATTTTTGGCAGGAAGTGTTGGATGTGACTCACCAGCAGTTTATCAAGGTTGTCAAAACTGGGCGAGGCGATCGCCTTAATTCTAATAAAGTGGAGCTATTTTCCGGTTTAATTTGGAATGGAG
This sequence comes from Psychromonas sp., assembly GCA_047629075.1. Taxonomy (GTDB): domain Bacteria; phylum Pseudomonadota; class Gammaproteobacteria; order Enterobacterales; family Psychromonadaceae; genus Psychromonas. Next base: position 25,175 of record JBLHWW010000012.1, read on the forward strand.
AGCAAGCCTTAGCGCTAGGTTTAATTGATGGCTTAGGAAGCCCTGGCTTTGTTGCCCGAGAGGTTGTTAAAGCTGAAAATATTGTAGATTATTCTGTACAACCCTCTGCTATTGAAAAATTAACTAAACGTTTAGGTATTTCAATCGGTAATGGTTTTGCTAATCAATTGGTTAGTGACAACAATGGGATAAATTTAAGTTTCTAAAAAAGGATAACCCCAATTTTTTATATTGGGGTTATCCTGTAGAGACTGATTTTTACATTATTTTGTTAATGCCTGTAAACGTAAATTATCTTTCTGATAACCCACTATCATTGCCGCGTACCTTGCTTTGTCTAAAGGGTTTTCCGTGTAAATAAGTGCATTTCCAACCTCTTGGATTGCTTCCCTAAAGCGCCCCTGCAAGGCTAAATATTGTCCTTTACTCGCGTGTTCCTTAGCGCGATTATTCAACAATATATAAAGATCAATGGCGATTATTCGGGCCAAGATATGCTGTGGATGAGATCGGATAAAGAGTTCAAGAATATTTTCAGCGTCGCTATAGCGTTTATTCTCCTGCAGGGCGGCAACTAAGTTAATGGTATAAACGGGATTGTCAGGCGATTTTTTATATAACTGCTGTAGCCTTTCTATAATTTGATCGGCCTTATTTAAAGCGAGTGCCGTATCCGTTGCCAAGTCTATATAAAACAAGTTGCCAGATTGTGTTTTTAATAAATCATTAACAATATTTTGTGCTTTTGAAAAATTTTTATTTTCAAAATATGCCAGAGCAAGACCATACAAAGCGGCTTCTTTGATTTCATATTTTTTATTTTTGAGCTGACTTTCATATAAATTAATAGTCGATGTGGGGTTGATATTACTAAAGCGGACGGTAATACGTACTTTACTAAGCTGATAATCTAAGCTGTTAATAATGTTTTTTGTCTTGTATTGACTCGCCCGTAAACGCGCTTCAGACAAACGCGCTTCAGGTAGTGGGTGAGTTGATAACATTTGTGGAGGCAGGCTGGCATACTTATATTTTTCAGCAAGTCTACCAAAAAATTGGGCCATACCATTGGGGTCGTAACCTGCATCCACTAAGGTTTTTATACCAATTCTGTCGGCTTCATATTCATGTGTTCGAGTATAATTAATTTGTGACTGGATCGACACTGCCATGGTTGTCGTTAAAGCTGCCATGCCCGCAGCGGGAGAGACTAAGGTAAGTAAAATCGAGCCTGCCATTGCAGCAAGTGATGTCGGAGTAGTGCTTGATTGTTGTTCGAGCATACGGGCAAGATGGCGTTGGGTGATGTGTGCTATTTCATGGGCGATGACGCTCGCAAGTTCACTCTCATTCTTGGCATATAAGAACAGTCCCGTATGAATTTTTACGTTACCGCCTAAAAATGCAGCTGCATTAATCTCATTATCCTCTATCAGGAAAAAATTAAATGGCATTCTCACGGATTCTGAATGGGATACTAAGCTTTGGCCCAGTTCATTGATATACTGGTTCAGAACTGGATCATCGATAATAGGCAGACTTTGATTTGCCATTAATCTAAAGGCCCAACCATATTCCTGTTCTTTTTCTATGCTTAATGTGGCGGCACCCACTGTACCAATCTCCGGAAGAGAGTTGCTGGAGTTTGCAATACCGGAAAAAAAAGAAAGGAAAAAATAAACAGCAAGAAGCAGATACTTGTTCAACACTATAGCTACTCAACATAAAAATATAATAAAAGCATAAACAATCACCACTTTATTGCAAGTGATGATTGTCTAAGATCGTTGACTGAGGTAAACATCGCTGTATTAAAGAGCTAATATTTAAAAATTAGTTTATCTTAATCATCTATGACAGGCTTAGCTGCACCTTAGTCATCATAATATTAACATTTTTACAAAATATCAATTTGAACGTACTTATTGGTAAGGTGACATGGTTTGAATTTTAAAGAATAGGATGATTATTTGAGATGGAGATTTTAGATTTACAAAAAATGCGTTGTCCAATGTCACTAGTCAAGCTGAAACGTTATTTGTTATTGTATGATAGGTTTTCCAATAACCAACAGGATAGCCAACTTTGTCTACTCTTTTCGAATCAGCAGGCAATGGAGGATATTATTTTGTATCTTGATAAAAAGAGCTATGACTATTCAAGGGTTATAACTGACAAGCAAGTAACTCTAGTGATGCGCACCAGTGCTAACAGCTAAATTTAAAGAGGCTTTGCTGATGCGAATCAGTGCTAACAGCTAAACTTGCAAGCGGCCCTGGTGATGCGATTCAGAGCTAACAACTAAACTTATAAAAGGCTCTGGTGATGTGAATCAGTGCCAACGGCTAGACTTACAAGCGGCCCTGGTGATACGAATCGGTCCCAACAACTAAGCTTGCAAGAGGCTCTGTTGATAAGAATCAGTCCCAACAACTAAGCTTGCAAGAGGCTCTGGTGATACGAGTCAGTGCTAATAACTAAACTTAAAGGTGTAATAAATTTCATGTTAAAACAGTTAAATGATTGGTATCAACACCACTTTGCGGATCCCAATCTGAGTGTTCTTTTTTTATTGCTGCTCAGTGCTTTTGCCATTTTTTACTTTTTCGGGGGGATTCTAACGCCTCTTTTTGTGGCATTAGTGTTGGCATATTTACTTGATTGGCCGGTGAACTATTTGATGCGTTTGAAGCTTAATAGAACCCTGTCGACATTAATCGTGATGGCGATTTTTTTATCCTTGGCATTTTTCGCCTTCTTAGGGATTTTACCAACTGTATTCAGGCAGGGGGTTGCTTTTATTCGCGACCTGCCTGTGATGTTTAACCAGGTACAGGAATACATTTTAACGCTTCCTGTTCTCTATCCCGATCTCATTGATCCTGCTACTTTTACCTTGATTGTTGAAAATTTACGTACTTATATCTTAGATACCGGAGGGTTTTTACTGTCACATTCAGTGGCTTCATTATTAGATGTCGCAGCATTACTTGTTTACTGCATTTTGGTACCTCTGATGATGCTTTTTATGCTCAAAGACAAAAAGCAGTTAGTGACAAGCTTTGTTCAGTTTTTACCTAAAGATCGCAAGCTGGCCGATCAGGTTTGGGTTGAAATGAATGGTCAAATTATGAATTATATTCGCGGTAAGATCATTGAAATCCTGATCGTTGGTGTTGCTACTTATTTTACTTTCTTTTTTATGGAATTACGTTATTCAGCATTGTTAGCTGTATTGGTTGGTTTATCTGTTTTAATTCCCTATATTGGTGCAGCGGTTGTCACTGTACCGATTGCCATTGTGGCATTTTTCCAATGGGGGTCATCACCGGAATTTTTCTATTTAATGATTGCATACCTTATTATTCAGGCGCTTGATGGCAATGTTATTGTTCCAGTATTGTTCTCTGAGGCCGTTAATTTACATCCTGTGGCGATCATTGTCTCGGTATTAATATTTGGAGGTTTGTGGGGTTTTTGGGGAGTGTTTTTTGCTATCCCCTTAGCGACGCTGGTGAAGGCAGTATTAAATGCCTGGCCGAGCACCCAAGCTAAAATTGATAATGCAGAAGTGGATAAGTTAGGTTAAACGAAAAAGGGCCGCTGGCTCTTTTTTATATTTAATAATTGCTTACGCTATTCAGGCGCTTGATGACAATGTTATTGTCTCCGTATTATATCGAAGGCCATTAATTTGCATCCTGTGGTGATCATTGTCTCGGTATTAATATTTGGAGATTTGTGGGGTTTTTGGGGAGTGTTTTTGCTATCCCCTTAGCGACGCTGGTGAAGGCAGTATTAAATGCCTGGCCGAGCACCGAAGCTAAAATTGATAATGCAGAAGTGGATAAGTTAGGTTAAACGAAAAAGGGCCGCTGGCCCTTTTTTTGATTAAATACTTTCTTTATTGTTTAAATAGTCCAGAACCACCTGCTGATGGTCAGTGGTTTTAAATTTATCAAACACATGCTCAATAAGCCCTTGTTCGTTTATCAGGAAGCTAATACGGTGAATACCATCATAGACTTTACCCATGAACTTCTTCTCTCCCCAAACGCCAAACTCTTCTGCCAGCACATGATCCTGGTCAGATAAAAGTGGAAAGTTAAGCTCCTTCTTACTAACAAAATTAGCCAACTTTTTCACTGGATCCGGACTGATACCAAAAATCAGCGTATTAAAATCATCAAGTTGTGCTTTTACATCGCGCAAACCGCAGGCTTGGTTAATACACCCTGGGGTCATCGCTTTAGGGTAAAAATAAACCAACACTTTTTTGCCGGTTAAATCCGCTAAAGCAACCATATTGCCTTGATCATCTTGCAAATTAAATAATGGGGCCTTATCACCGGCCACTAATCGTTTCATAACTTTCCCTTTAAAGTGTAATTGGACTAATAAAGCCAGCAGGTTTTAAAGCAAGCAAATCACAGTTTAAATTATCAATAACCTGCTCTGCTGTGTGACCTAATAATGTAGCACTTAGGCCGGAGCGTCCAACAGTACCTAAAATGACTAACTCGGCGTCAATTTTTTCAGCTACTTCGCTAATGACATCTTCAGGTAGACCTTGTGCAAGATGTATTTGATCTTTAGAAAGCTTCAATGTTTGCGCATAGTCATTTAATGTTTTTTGATGGAATTTTTTGAGCCCATCTTCGTAATTTATGGGGTCAAATTCTGGTAACTCAAGCATGATATTCATTGGCGGGCTAGGGTATGCATTAACCAGATGAATATTAGCATTGACAATTTCGGCCATGACAGCAGCTTCTTTTAAAATTTGTTGATTCAATTGATGATGTTGATCATCCTGAATACTTTTACAATCAATAGCACATAGAATATTGCCATGCTTAGGCCATAAGTGATTTTTCACTAATAGTACTGGAACTGGACATTTGCGTAATAAATTCCAGTCGGTGGGTGTGAATAAAATGGCACTTAATTTGGAGTGTTGATGAGTGGCTTTGACAAGAAGATCGTGATTGTTTTTTAATACTTCAACAATAGCAGCTTGGAAGGGGCGATTATGCCAATTTACCTGGCAGTGGATATCCAAACCTCTTTCTTTAAAAGGTGCTGCAATGGCTTGAAGCCACTCTTCATTTTCTTTAATCACAATGCGTTGCATTGCTTCTCTTTCATCGGAAGAGCTTAGAGAAGTCATTTCAAAAGTCAGATCATAACAGCATAAGAACAGTGTTATTTTTGCACCTGTTTCTTTTTCCGCAATAGAGGCCGCTCTCTCCAGTGCAGGTTGAGACTCTTGGTCCACATCAATGAAAACTAAAATATTACGATATTTAAGCATAAGAAGATCCCCAAATAGTATGAAAGATATCTATAACTTATATCAAAAAAAGTGAAATTGTTGGCTTTTTTTAGATCAAAAGGCTCTTTATTCCGGATAGTTATAGATCTGTGAGCTAAGTTAATCTTTTTTCAATGCGCCAGCCAGAAGAGTCAGTTGGGCATCATCTAAAATGCTGATATATTTACCTTTAACAGCAATCATCTCCATTTTTTGAAAACGTCCTAAAAGACGACTTATAGTTTCAACCGTGAGACCTAAATAATTACCGATATCACCGCGAGTCATGGACAAACGAAACTCTCTCGGTGAAAATCCTCGCGCAGCAAAACGTTGTGATAAGTCGAAAATAAACGATGCAAGTCGTTCTTCAGCATTTTTCTTAGAAAGTAATAAAATCATGTTTTGATCGCCGACTATTTCACCGCTCATTAAGCGTAATATCTGCTGTCTTAGCTTTGGCATGCTGATCGAAAGCGTATCTAGCGTGTCATAGGGGATTTCACAAATCATTGATGTTTCAAGTGCTTGGGAGAAACTTGGATGAATTTCCGAGCTAATAGCATCAAAGCCAATTAAATCACCCGCAAGATGAAAAGCAGTAATTTGCTCATCTCCCTGTTCTGTGATCGTATAGGACTTTAAGGTACCAGAGCGAATTGCATAAAGGCATTTCATCTCTTGACCCGCTTTAAATATTTCTTGTCCTTTTTGAATCGGTTTTTTCCGTTCGATAATATTATCTAAACGCTCTAATTCATTTTCATTAAGTGAATAAGGAATGCATAATTGGCTTATGCTGCAGTCTTGACAATGAATAGCAGAACCGCCGCTTTGAGTTCGATTGGTCTTACTTTTTTCCATAGTAATTATTTTCCCATAATTGATACATATCAATATTAGCATTTATTCAACTTGCTTTGAATAGATGCTAATAATTAAATATCGGTAGCGATGAAGGTATTAAATCAGTGCGTTTAAGGGTGCTAACTCATTCATCTATTCGCTATTACTTTAACTGCAGTATTGCGATATACAGGGTATGGAAGGCAAAAATAGCTAATAATGATCCGCTACTATAGCGAAACCAATGGTGGTTAAGTATCTTCTTTAAATGATGACTAAAGGTGCCCACAGTCAGCATTGCTGGCATAGTTCCTAAACCAAAACCTAACATAATCAACAACCCGTTGAGTGCATTACCACTGCTCGCAGCCCAGGATAAAGTTGAATAAACTAAACCACAGGGTAACCATCCCCATAAAAATCCCAGAGGAAATGCAAAAAGGGGGTGTTTCAACGGAATGAAAATTTGTGCCAACGGCTTGATAAATTTCCAGACGAATTTACCTGCTTGCTCTAATTTTAATAATCCATGCCATATCTTAGCGACGTATAACGCGAGCATTAACATTAAAATAGCAGCGAGTATGCGTAAATAAATTAACGCTTCTTTTCCACCAAACCATATAATAAGTGTGCTGCTGCTCGCTGCAAACAAAAAGCCCGCAAGTGAGTAACTACTCACTCTGCCAAGATTATAAAGTAATAATGATAAAATGGATGTTGATTTTTTTTGATCGGTTTTTATAGAAAAAGTGATTGCGCCTGCGATACCCGAGCACATACTTAAACAATGCCCTGCGCCTAGTAAACCGATTAAAAGTGCCGCAATAAAATCATTTAATAACGTTGCTTCAGTCATTTAAATCACCATTTTTGGTTTTTTTTTGCAGATCTTCTGAATCTTCTTTTATTGCAGGAGCTTGAAGATCTTCATCGAATAAAATATTGATTCCTTCGCGGTCTAAATCATCATACTGATTCGATTTTACAGCCCAAAAAAACACTATAATAGCCAGGGTAACCAATACCATTGCGATTGGTATTAAGATATAAATAATACTCATATTAATAAACTCTTAGTACTCTTAATTCAAAATATAAATAGTACTCTTAATGAAAGATATAAATAGTAGAAAACGGTCATTATTTTAATAATCGCAAAGAATTACTGACTACAATAAGTGAACTGCAGGACATGCCTAATACTGCGATGTAGGGAGGGACATATCCCATCACCGCTAAAGGGACAATAATGATATTATAACCAAAGGCCCAAAGAAGATTCTCTTTAATTATGCGTGTCGTTCTGTTGGCCATTTTGTGCAAAGTGGCTAATTTATTTAAGTCTTCTCCCAATAAAATAACATCCGCACTATTTTTAGCAAGATCAGTGCCGCTTGCTGCAGCAACAGAGACGTGTGCTCCGGCCATCACCGGGGCATCATTAATACCATCTCCGATCATCATAACCTTATCTGTTTTTTGCAGTTGCTGTATATATTGGAGCTTTTGTTGTGGAGAAACCCCTTTTTGCAGCTGTTCAATATTAAGCTGGTTACAAACCTCTTCACTTTTTAAGGAAATATCACCCGTTAACATAGTGCTTTTAATACTGTTATGATGGCAGTAGTTGATAATATGTTCTGCACTGGGGCGTAATTCATCTCCTAATTCAAAGGTCGCAAGCAGTGTATTATCCAGGGTGAGGTAGATGACTAATTCTTTACTGTTAATATTATTATCAACACCACAAAAAATAGCATGACCCAATTTTAAGGTTTTATTTAAATAGTTGGCCTGCAGTCCTTGTCCCGGTTTATTAAGTACGTCATTTAATACAATATTATTTTTCTGCTGCTTTTTAAATGCCAGTGAAATAGGGTGCTCTGAATTCTTTTCCAATTGCCCCGCTAAATCTATACATTCCTGTTTTGAATAATGGCTATAATTTTCTGTGTTCAGCAGTTTAAAGTTACCTTTAGTTAGCGTGCCGGTTTTATCAAAAACAATATGGTTAATTTTATTGACTGTCTCCAATACATAATGTTGTTTAATTAATATTCCCTGTTTATTCAGTTGCGCCGTTGCACAGGTCAGAGCCGTAGGTGTCGCAAGTGACAGAGCACAGGGGCAGGTTGCGACCAGTACGGAAAGCGTGATCCAAAAAGCCTGATCGGGTGCAATAAAACTCCAACTTATATAAGTCAAAGTGGCAACAATAAGCAGCGCAGCGACAAAGTATCTGGCAGCCGTATCTGCAATAATTTCTATTTTTGGTTTATTAAGCTGGGCGTTATCCTGCAGGTGAATGATATCTGCAATTAAAGTCTGATTGCCAACTTTCTCAACCCGAATAATCAACTGGCTGGTTATATTCACACTGCCGGCAAAAACCGGTGCATGTTGGGTTTTGCTAACGGGTAAATGCTCTCCGGTCAGCATAGACTCTTCAATGTTGCTGGCACCCTTTAATATAATGCCATCAACGGGAATAGTCTGTCCTGGTTTAACGACAATATATTGGCCGACGGTTAATATTTTTGCAGGAATAACAGATTGAATTTGCAGATTATCCGGATCTTCAATAAGGGTCGCCATAGAGGGTAATAAGCGTAATAAATTACTGCTGCTTTCTGAGGCTTTACGACGGGCTCGCAGTTCTAATAAACGACCAAGTAATAATAAGAAAGTAAACATTGAAACAGACTCAAAGTAAACTTCTCCTTGATCCATAATAGTTGCATAACCAGATGCACTATAAGCGCCTAATAAAGCGATGGATATGGGGATATCCATCCCTAAGGTCTGGTTGCGGATATTACGCCATGCATTTAAATAAAAAGGTTGAGCGCTGTAAAGCAGAACGGGGGTGGCTAATATAAAACTGACCCAACGAAAATAATGTATAAATTGTTCTTCCATTCCTGAAAAAAAATCTGCATATAATGCGATAGCAAACATCATTACCTGCATTGTTGCAAGGCCCGCCAGACCTAAGCGTTGCAGGTAAGATTTTGTCAGCTGGGTATAAAAAGCTTCCTGTTTATTAACTTGAAAGGGGTAAGCTTTATAACCTATTTTTTGGATTCCGGCTAAAATTTGACTGAGTTTAAGTTGTTGCTGATCCCATTTTATAACCGCACGGTTAAGTGTTGTATTAACATTAATAAAGATTAATCCAGGCAATAAACGCAGCTGTTTTTCTATTAACCAGGCACAGGCCGGGCAGGTGATACCTTCAACACTGAGGGTGGTGGTACTGATATTTTCATTATTATTGACAAAATCGTCTTGGATTTTCTCAATATCATAATCTTCCAGCTGCAATAATTCATCGGGAACCAATGACAAGCCTTTTTCAGCTGGTTCGCTACGATACTCATAATAAGAGGTTAACCCACTATCAACAATTGTTTGGGCAACAGCTTGGCAACCAGGGCAGCACATTTTTTGTGTAGCCCCATTTATTTGTACTTTAAAATCAGCGTATGGCGGATTTTCTTCACCACAGTGGAAGCAATTTTTTTGCAAGATCATTCTAGTGTGAAATTTTCTGCTGGTAAGCTAATCCATTTTTGTAAACGCCAACTTTTATCAAAGGGTTCGATACGTATCTGCCACTTACCCGTTAATAATTGATCTGTCTGGTAGCGGTAATGACCACTTCCATCGGCGGTTAACAATTGTGATAAATCTCGTTCAGATTGGGTTGAATGATATAAAAATAACTGAATAGAGCTTTTATCCTGCACGCCGCTTAAGTTGATGATTAGTTCATGAGCTGCTTGTTTTACTGAAGCACTGATATTGTTAGCCCGTGCCTTTTTTATTAAGGTAAGATCGTGATTAATCGCCTTACCTTTTTTATAATAATCATCAACGACCATATCCGGTTTATTATTTACTGCGATAATGACGGTTGAAATACCGGCAACAACAGCACTCAAAGGCAAAATGATTAAAAACCACGGCCAGAATTGTTTGAACCAGGCTTTGTTATTATTGTTTTTCATGATTATCCTGTGGGGTATTAAGCAGACCTTTAATTTATCATTTGATCTGATTTTTAGCTATAAAAAAAGCCTCTGAACGAGGCTTTTTTACAGCTGAATACGGGCTGTTTATTTTATGTTCTTGAGCATTTTACTGAGAAAGCGAATATACATAGGCTGATATTAAATGGATTTTATCTTCACCTAATACGGCTTCCCAAGCCGGCATTACGCCATTTCTACCGTTTCTAAGCGTAGCTTCAACCGCCTTACGTGAACCACCATATAACCACACGGTGTCCGTTAGATTAGGTGCTCCCACTGCATGCATCCCTTTACCGTCTGCACCATGACAGGCGCTACAGACAACAAAACGTTCTTTTCCGGCTTTTGCTTCAATCAAATCAACACGGCGGCCACTCAATTGTAATGCATAACTAGCGACTTCTTTAATACCTTGTTCGCCTAGTATATCGGCCCATGCCGGCATAGCACCCTGGCGACCATTCAGAAGCGTTAGCTTGATAGTCTCCGGATCACCACCATATAACCAATCATTATCGGTCAGGTTAGGGAATCCTGTACTACCGCGTGCATCTGATCCATGGCATTGAGCACAATTCTGCAGGAATAAACGCTGGCCAACTTTTATCGCATCGGGATCTTTAGCCACTAAGGTCAGGTCTTTATAAACACCATTTTCATCATAAGCAAGCTGCTTAAAAACAGCGCCATATTTTTGCTCAGCTGCATCCATTTCCCGTTGGTACTGAGAATGTGACGTTTGGGCTGATTCTTTTGATTCTTGCAGCGATGTTATACTTTGATCTGAGCTTGTCCAATCAAGTAACCCATTCCAGTTTGCAGTATAAGCTGGGAAAGCTAGACTATAAATCAACGCAATAACAATAGTAAACCAAAATAAACCCATCCACCATTTAGGCACAGGGTTATTTAATTCTTGAATACCATCAAAAGTATGCGGCATTAGTTGACCTTCTTCAACGCCGGTATTGTTTTTTGAGACCGCTCTAAGAAGGACCGCACAACCAATAATAACAATCAGTGTGATTATTGTGATCCATAATGTCCAAAAAATGCTCATTATTTTTTAGCTCCTGTATGTCTGCTCTGTTCGCTGGCATACTTTATTGAGTCTTGATCTTCGTCAAAAATAGAATTGGCGATATTATCAAAATTCTTTTTATGTTCTTTACTGTATGCCCATGCAATCAAAGCAACGAAAATAATAATTAAGAACAGCGTATATAGCCCTCTAAAAGTTGTAAATTCCATAAAGCCCCCTGTAATTGAAAGAAGCGCCCGTAAACCGGGCGCCATGGTTATCTTAAAGCATGTCCAAGTGACTGCAGGTAAGCAATCAGTGCCTGCATCTCAGTTTTACCTTCAACTGCTGCTTTTGCTCCTGCAATGTCCTCATCGGTATACGGAACACCGAAGTTGTTTTTAAATATGTCCAATTTACGTGCAGTATCCTCACCTGTTAAGCGATTCTCTGCAAGCCACGGAAAGCCGGGCATATTTGATTGCGGCACAACATCGCGAGGATTTAGCAGGTGGATTTTATGCCAGGCATCTGAGTAACGTTGACCAACACGCGCCAGATCCGGACCTGTGC
>JBLHWW010000013.1:0-36945 GCA_047629075.1 Psychromonas sp.
TAGGGTGCGCTCCGCGCAGTGATTGCCACTGCTGCGGTGCATAAAATGCACCCTACGGATAACAATATGCGATGCGCGGTTACATGCATTAGCAGCTGCTTTTTTCATTGGCGTTGGAGTATCTATTAAAGAGGCTCGTAGAGTGCGCTCCGCGCAGTGATTGCCACTGCTTTGGTGCATAAAATGCACCCTACGGATAACAGTATGCCATGCGCGGCTACATGCATTAGCAGCTGTTTTTTTCATTGGCGTTGAAGTATTTATTAAAGAGGCTCGTAGGGTGCGCTCTGCGCAGCAATTGCCACTGCTGCGGTCCATAAAATGCACCCTACGGATAACAATATGCGATGCGCGGTTATATGCATTAGCAGCTACTTCTTTTCCTTGGCGTTGGATCTAATCTATTAAAGAGGCTCATAGGGTGTGCTCCGCGCAGTGATTGCCACTGCTGCGGTGCATAAAATGCACCCTACGGATAACAATATGCGATGCGCGGTTATATGCATTAGCAGCTGCTTTTTTTCATTGGCGTTGGAGTATCCATTACACAGAATGGATAAAATGCCAGATGTTAAGACAACTTGGCAATGCTTACAATGCGGGTTGTTGAATGCATACCTATTTTTGAATGCTTAGGTTTATCCGTTTATTCCTTTTCTGAAATTGCGGCAAATCCCGAAAGCCTGCTGAAGCATCAAAAACCATTATGGTTAGTTTTACCTATATGTTTATTGCATAAAAAAACCACTTGAAGAGGCATCCCCAAGTGGTTGTTTATATAATACCGATCATTCAATGAGTGGCGTTGCGCCTACTTATTTAATAAAAGGTGTATTGGTTGTCACATTCAGGTTCTGCGCACGATGACGCAGTAGATGGTCAAGTAAGGTAATGGCCATTTGTGCTTCGGCAATGGGCACTGCGCGAATACCGACACAGGGATCGTGACGCCCTTTGGTTATCATCGTAGTCGCTTCGCCATTGGTGGTAATAGTGCGACCGGGGATAGTTAAACTTGATGTGGGTTTTAGAGCGATATGGGCAATAATGTCCTGACCCGTTGAAATTCCGCCTAATATACCGCCCGCATGGTTGGATAAAAAACCACCCGGCGTCATTTCATCACGATGCTCAGTCCCTTTTTGCTGAACAGCTGCAAAACCGTCTCCGATTTCAACACCTTTGACCGCATTAATACTCATTAATGAGTGTGCGAGTTCTGCATCTAAACGATCAAATACCGGCTCACCGAGACCAACGGGCACACTCGATGCAACCACGGTGACTTTCGCTCCAACGGAGTTACCCTCTTTAATCAGGGCTTTCATATAATCTTCAAGCTGCGTGATTTTAGACAGATCAGGAAAGAAAAAAGGATTTTTTTCAACTTCATTCCAGTCAATTGAATCCGCTTTAATATCACCTAACTGACTTAAATAGCCACGAATCACAATACCAAACTGTTCGTTTAAATATTTTTTAGCAATTGCACCAGCGGCAACACGCATCGCAGTTTCGCGCGCAGAAGAACGACCACCACCCCGATAATCGCGGTGTCCAAATTTTTGATGATAAGTGTAATCGGCATGACCGGGGCGGAACAGATCCTTAATTTCAGAATAATCCTTGGAACGCTGATCGGTATTTTCAATCATTAAACCGATACTGCTGCCGGTTGTTTTACCTTCAAAAACACCGGAAAGAATCTTAACTTGATCCTTTTCCTGGCGCATTGTTGTATAACGTGACTGCCCAGGACGACGTCGGTCTAAATCATGCTGCAGATCAGCTTCACTGATTTCTAAATTCGGTGGAATACCATCCACAATACAACCTATTGCTGCACCGTGACTTTCGCCAAAGGTGGTGACTTTAAAGAGTTGACCAATACTGCTGCCCGCCATAATTATTTCCCGTTTTTAAATTGTACAAAACTGCAGATCATTAAAATTTGCAGCAGTTAATCTGAAATATCACTTACAAAAATTAAATCTTAATATTATCAATTTGTGCTTTGGTTAATACAAAGACACCATGCCCGCCCGCTTCAAACTCAATCCAGGTAAAGGGAATGTCAGGGTAAGCTTCTTGAAGATGGACTTGAGAATTACCGACTTCTACACACAACACACCATCTTCATTTAATTTTGAACTTGCCTGAGACAACATCTTACGTACCAAATCTAAACCATCCGCGCCGCAAGCTAAGCCTAATTCAGGTTCGTGTTTATATTCTCCCGGTAAATTGTCCATATCCTGTGCATCAACATAGGGAGGATTAGACACAATAAGATCATATTTTTCATGTTCAATGCCAGAAAAAAGATCCGATTGAATAGGGAAAACCTGTTGCTCAAGACCGTGACCTTGAATATTAATTTCAGCAACGTCCAATGCGTCTTCTGAAATATCAACGGCATCCACTTCGGCTTCTGGAAATGCGTAGGCGCAAGCGATAGCAATACATCCACTTCCGGTACATAAATCCAATATACGTTTGGGAGACTTAGCCAGCCAAGGCGCAAAATGCGCTTCAATTAATTCAGCAATCGGTGAACGAGGAACCAACGTACGTTCATCAACATAAAACTCCAATCCGGCAAACCAGGCTTTATTGGTTAAGTATGCAACTGGAATACGCTTTTCAATGCGCACAACAATCCTGTCCACCAGCATTTCACGTTCACGACGTGTTAAACGCGCATCAAGAATCGTAGGTTTACTGTCTAGGGGTAAATGTAATGAAGGTAAAATAAGTTGTATAGCTTCATCCCACGCATTATCCGTACCATGCCCGTAAAAAAGCTCTGCGCGATTAAATTCTGTCGCCGCCCAGCGCAAGATATCCTGAACTGTTCGCAGTTCATTTATTGCTTCTTCTTTAAAAATCGTGTCCAATTTATGCTCCAATTAAGGTAAACTTGTTCGGCATACAAAACAGCGCAGGAAAGACCATGACTAATAATAATAAAAATGATGATTTTTCACTGTTTAGTGCAGAGTTTTCAGGTATTAAAAAATTACCACAGGATACCATAGTACTGCCGACTAAAAATATGAAGAAAAGGCAGATCTTAAAAAAAATCCGTGAGGAATCATTTGAAACAAGTCATTTTTCCGATGGTTTTGAACCCCTTTTAGCAGAAGAGGGACCCGTACGTTATAAACGCCAGGATGCTGAAAAATATTTGTTTAAGCAATTAAGGCGCGGTGACTTTTCACCTGAAATTATTTTAGATTTACACGGCTTAACCCAAGATGAAGCTAAACGTGAATTGGGTGCACTGATTACCTGCTGTAAAAAAGAGGGATTATATTGCTGCAGTGTTATGCACGGTGTTGGTAAAAACATTTTGAAAAAAAAGGTTCCATTATGGTTGGCCCAGCATCCGGGTATTTTAGCTTTCCATCAAGCCCCATTAGAGTTTGGCGGACACGGGGCTTTATTAGTGCTGATAGAACTTGAGGACTGGCAAAAACGCGAGTATTAAAAATAATGGCGGCGGTGTGGTAAATAAAAATTCAGTTTCTATTAAACCTAACGCAGTATCACTAGGTTAGATAATCAGGTTAGAGCTTCAAGTTACATAATATTAGAATATAAAGTATTTATAACCTTAAAGCCCTTTCACATTAAGCTTAACGATGTTCTATTTTAAAGCCTATTTTAATGGTTACCTGAAAGTGCCCCACTTTGCCATCAACAATATGCCCACGCGTGTCGACAACTTCAAACCAATCCATATTTTTAATGGTGTTTTGACATTGTTCAATGGCATTACTGATCGCATCTTCTATACTGATTTTAGATGAACCAACCATTTCAATTTTTTTGTAAATTTTCTCTTTAGACATATCAACCTCCAGTATCTTAATAACTAATTGCCAAAACCAGATAAAACCAGATAAAACCATATAAAACTATAGTTGAATAACTAGCAGCTTGCCAAGGCGAATAACTAGCGAATGATCCAATGAAACTTATGTTATTCACATTATGAATATTTATTCATAACCAGCATCTTGTCGCTCGTTAGTTATAATAAAAAAATCCACTACTCAACTAAGGCGACCCAATGGCGCTCACCGATAAAGCTTGGTATAAAAGCTACCCCAGTGATGTCCCTCACCACATTAATATTACTGAGTTCGATAATCTATTATCGTTGTTTGAACATTGCTGCGAAAAATACGCGGATAATATTGCCTTTATCAATATCGGTCATGCACTCACTTATCAGCAGTTAGATTTAAAGAGTAAAGCCTTTGCGTCCTATTGCCAAAACACACTTTTGCTGCAACCGGGCGAAAGGATTGCATTGATGATGCCTAATCTTCTGCAGTATCCGATTGCATTATTTGGTGCCTTACGGGCGGGACTGGTGGTGGTTAATATTAATCCTCTGTATACCCCAAGAGAGCTCCACCACCCGTTAAAAGATTCCGGTGCAACCGCTATTGTGGCGGTCACCAATTTTGGTAACAGTCTGCAACAGGTGCTAGCAGATACCGAGATTAAACATATTATTTTAACCAGCATTGGTGATCAATTATCCCCCTACAAACGCAGCTTAGTTAATTTTGTGGTTAAATATATTAAGAAAATGGAGCCTAAATATTACCTGCCATCGGCTATTTCAATGCGCAGAGTATTAACCCAGGGAGCATTGCAGCGTTATCTTAAGCCAACTGTTTTACCTACAGATATCGCATTTTTACAATACACGGGTGGCACGACTGGTATTGCTAAAGGGGCCGTATTGACCCATCAAAATATTATAAGCAATGTGCTGCAAGTTTTTGCCCATTTTGGCCCGAGAACCTTATTGGATAAAGAAAAAGCAGTTACACCTTTACCCCTTCACCATATTTTTGCCAATACCGTCAGTATGATGATGTTTATGGGCGGGCAAAATCTTCTGATAACTAATCCGAGAGATATCAAAAGTTTCGTAAAAGATCTACAAAATACCCTTTCACTATGCTATTTGGCTTAAATACACTGTTAAACGCGCTATTAAAAAGCCCCTCCTTCAGAGCGCTGGACTTTAGCCAGGCGCGCATTGTTATTGCCGGCGGGATGGCAACCCAAAAAAAGATAGCGGCTGAATGGGAAACATTGACCGGCATGACTATTATCGAAGGTTACGGACTAACCGAATGTTCACCGGTTGTAGCCGGTGGTGTTCATACGCAGAAAAGTTTTCAGGCTAATATTGGTGTACCACTTCCGAGTACTGATATGCGTATTGCCGATGATAACGATAACCCACTTACGGTTGGCGAAATTGGTAAAATACAGATTAAAGGCCCGCAGGTGATGCCCGGTTACTGGCGACAACCGCAGGAAAGTGAGCATGCTTTTACTGCAGATGGTTTTTTTAAAACCGGTGATATTGGGCAAATGGATGATCGCGGTTTTTTCACCCTAGTGGATCACAAAAAAGATATGATTTTAGTCTCCGGGTTTAATGTTTATCCTTCTGAAATTGAAGAGGTGGCAGCACTTCATTCGAATATCATTGAAGCAGCGGCTATTGGTGTCCCTGATGAGATAATAGGCGAAAAAATAAAGTTATTCTATGTTAGCGATATTTCTTTAAGCCATAAAGAAATCCGCTCTCACTGTAAAAAATATCTGAGCGGTTATAAAATTCCGCGCTTATTTGAACAAAGGGATGCACTGCCTAAAAGTAATGTCGGCAAGATACTGCGTAAGGATCTTAGGTAAATAACTTTTATAACCTTAAATGCTCATTTTACTAGCCTGTACAAAGCGGCAATACCCATAACAAATAAAAGTTCAATGATAATAAATCCCAAAAAAACTGTTTGCACAGACGGTAAAACAAAAAAATGGCAATGACTTATTATTCAGCAATTAAATTTAGTCATTGAAATTTAAATAGTTTTATTATATTGCTTATTTATTATTCGTTTTTAAAGACGAAGTGTAATGCGGTTAACACTTTTCACTGGTATACTCTGCGACCAAATATTATAAGGTAATGTTTTTTATATAACTTACCTTTGAGTTTAAAGAATTTTAACGTGGAGTGAACAAATTATCATTAGTACAGCTAACATCACTATGCAGTTCGGCGCTGAGCCTTTGTTTGAAAATATTTCAGCTAAATTTAGTAAAGGCAACCGCTATGGTTTAATTGGCGCGAATGGTTGCGGCAAATCTACTTTTATGAAAATCCTCAGTGGAGAGCAGGCACCAAGCTCAGGTAATGTGTCTCAAGCAGTCGGGCTTAAAGTGGGTATTTTAAGCCAGGATCAATTTGCGTTTGAACAATATAATGTTATTGACGTTGTTATAATGGGCGATCTTGCATTATGGAAAGTTAAACAAGAACGTGATCGTATCTACGCAAAAGCTGAAATGACCGAAGCCGATGGTATGGCCGTTGGTGAATTGGAAAGTGAATTTGCTGAAATGGATGGTTACACTGCAGAAAGTCGTGCCGGTGAAATTTTGTTATCCGCGGGTATTGAAGAAGAGTTTCATTTTGGCCTAATGCAGCAAGTTGCACCGGGTTGGAAATTACGCGTATTACTGGCACAAGCACTGTTTGCTAACCCCGACCTGTTGCTGCTTGATGAGCCTACCAATAACCTGGACATTAACACTATTGACTGGTTATCGGGCGAGCTTAATCAACGTAAATGTACCATGATCATTATTTCCCATGACCGCCATTTTTTAAACTCAGTATGTACGCATATGGCCGATATTGATTACGGTGAATTACGCATTTACCCCGGAAATTATGAATACTTTATGGCCGCAGCAGGTTTGATTCGTGAACAATTATTGGCAGAAAACTCCAAGAAAAGTGCTGAAATCAACGAATTGCAGGACTTTGTGAATCGCTTTGGGGCCAACGCCTCTAAAGCAAAACAAGCGAGTTCACGCGCTAAAAAAATGGATAAAATCAAACTTGATGAAGTTAAAGCATCAAGTCGTATGTCACCTTCATTGAGTTTTCCTGAGGGTAAAAAAATGCATCGCCAGGCGTTGATTCTGGAAAATATTGGTCATGGTTTTGATGATCAAATGCTATTTGAGGGCGGCGAACTGATTTTAGAAGCAGGCGCAAAATTAGCTGTCATCGGTGAAAACGGTGTTGGTAAGTCCACTTTTCTGCGTTGTTTAGTGAATGAACTGCAAAATAAAGAAGGTGTGGTTAAGTGGTCTGAAAATGCATCTGTCGGTTATTGCCCACAGGACAGTACTGCAGACTTTGATAATGACTTAAATCTGTTTGACTGGATCTCACAGTGGCGCACTATTAAACACGATGATCTTATCGTGCGCGGTATGTTGGGCCGTTTATTATTTACCGCCGATGATTCCAATAAAAAAGCCAGAAACTGTTCCGGTGGTGAAAAAAACCGCCTTCTATTTGGCAAGTTAATGATGCAGGATATTAATGTATTAGTGATGGATGAACCGACTAACCACATGGATATCGAAGCAATTGATGCCTTAAATGATGCCTTGAAAGTTTATCAAGGTACCTTGATTTTTGTCAGTCATGACCGCAAATTTGTGTCATCATTAGCGACGCGCATTGTTGATATTAAGGACAATAAACTGGTTAACTTCCAGGGTACTTATAATGAGTATATTGCGAATCAACGTACAGCTTAATAAACTAACATTCAAATAAAATCAAAAAGCACAGTCAGTTTTTTCTGACTGTGCTTTTTTGTTTATAGCAAAGGAATTAATAAATCGATCCGGTGTTATACCAAAGAAATTAAATGATCATCTTAATTAAAAGATGGAATGGATATTATGCTATCGGTAGAGTGTATCCTATGCACCGCAAGCAGAGGCAATCGGTGCGTGGAGTGCACCCTACGAAATACTGCAAATAACCATCAGCAGACTTATGATTAGTTTTCTAAAACTTGTCGCCCATAAGCCACAATTTCCTGCGAAATTTGTTTATTTAAACCTTTCACTAATACCCAACTGTGCCAGTAAAGTGTTTCGCTTAACCGATACTTCGGACAGAGATTAATAAGTTCCCCGTTGGCCAGCTCCGTTTCTATCTGCAATTGTGGAATTAAACAGCAAGCTAAACTACGTTTTGCCCAATCGACAAAGGCTTCCGATGAGCTTATTTTATGGCTGGAGTATTCGCTAGCATCCAGGTCAAAGTGTTTATTCATAAAATCCTGGTGCATATTATCTTTATAATCATCGTTCATGCTCGGGGCCATTTTTAAGGTTTCCTTATTAACCCCCTGACTGAAATATTGCTGTTGGAAATCCTTTGAGGCGGCTAAGATATAATTCATGTCCCCGAGTTTAAAAGAGCGATAACCGGGCAGAGGTGATTCGATATTCATCACCGCACCAACCGCTTGTCCAGAGCGTAACTTATTCAGGGTTTTGGCCCCATTAGCGGTTATTAAATTCATTTCAATAAGATATTTTTACCGGGTGATTTTGGATGGTTGGGAATAAATTTGTTATTAAATCATTTTCTAACTGCTGCACCATTTTATAATGACTTAACAGTTTCTCAGCGGCGGCGGTAACCTTAATAGGCTGTCCGCGAATCACTAGCGGTTGACCGACCTACTCTTCCAGATTTTTCAGATTTTTCAGATTTTTCAGATTTTTCAGGCGCAATGAAATCGCAGGTTGGCTGATAAATAATTTTTTAGCTGCAAGCTCAAAACCTTGCTGTTCAACCACTGCATTTAATGTAGATAATAGTTTGTAATCTAAATTCATCATAAGCCAAGCTTATATCTCATCAATATTATTCATTATACTTATATGGTTAAAGCGTGCAGAATTCTGCCTCACTTAAATATCAAGGTTTTAAATAAAATGAGTTTAATATTATTAGCAAAGGGATTTATGCTTGGGATCAGCATGATTCTTCCACTCGGAAGTCAAAATGCGATGATGTTAAATCAGGGAATTAAGCGCAATTATCATTTATTAACCGCATCATTTTTTGCATTGTCTGACATTTTATTAATTACCTTTGGTGTAATGGGTGGCAGCTTTCTATTAGCCAGTAATAAAATAATGTTTGATTTGTTAACCTGGGGCGGCATTATCTTTTTATGCGGTTACGCTGTGATGTCAATCAAAGCGGCTTTTAGCCGAACAGTGGATAGTATTACAGGCAGTGCGGCAAAAAAGTCGTTAAAAATAGTATTAATCAGCAGTTTCTTAGTAACCTTTTTAAACCCACATGTGTACATTGATATGCTTATGATTATCGGCAGTGTTGGCGGACAATATCAGGGCAGCAATAAAATATACTTTATGCTTGGGCTTATGTCTGCATCGGTTTTCTGGTTTTTCACCTTAGCAATAGGGGCTGCCAGATTGTCGAAACAACTCAGCAAACCCGGTATCAAAGGTGCCATTGATATAACTGTCGCGATTATTATGTTTTCAATTGCCTGGTCATTATTGACCACTTGGTTAGCAAAATAACAGCGCTGCGGGTGATTGTTTTTTCAATTTTCTGGTCATTATTGACCACTTGGTTAGCAAAATAACAGCGCTGCGGGTGATTATTTTTTCAATTTTCTAGTCATTATTGACCACTTGGTTCGCAACATAACAGCGCTGCGGGTAATTAATTGCTGCTGCTTTCATTCAATAAGGTTTCAAGACAATGTTCTTTAATACCATAAAACGCTTTTATGTCAGCGATCTGTTTAAGTATTTCAATGTTTTCCTTACCCTTATGTTGATTCTTTTTAACGGCCAAAATCATTTTATTTTTATTGGTATGCTCAAGACTGATAAATTCAAACACTTTAGTTGTATAACCATGTGCTTCTAAAAATAGCGCACGCAGCGAATCAGTCACCATTTCCGCTTGTAGCCCCATATGCACGCCATACTGCAGCATAGGTTTAAACAATTCAGGGCTGTGCATTTGCGGGCGAATCTGTTTATGACAACATGGCGAACACATAATAATGCCAGCATTAGCGCGAATACCATAATGAATGGCATAATCCGTCGCAATATCACAGGCATGCAGGGCAATCATCACATCGGTTTGTTTGGGTGCATGGGTTTTTACATCTCCGCAAACAAAAGACAAACCCTCATGATCCAGTGTGGCAGCCGTTTCATTACATAAATCAGCTAACCCCTGACGTAATTCAACCCCAATTACCTGGGCATTATTATGCAGGCTATGGCGTAAATAATCATGAATGGCAAAGGTTAAATATCCCTTACCCGAGCCAAAATCAACCACCTTAATAGGCTGCTCACTCGCTTGCGTTGACACGCTCAAAGCCTGGCTAAAAACCTCAATAAATTTATTGATCTGTTTCCATTTTCGCGACATGGCGGGAATAAGATTATGCTGCTTGTCTGTGACTCCAAGCATTCTTAAAAATGGGCGGTTAATATCCACGAAACGTTTTTTTTCACGATCATGCTGTAACTGACTGCTAGCCGTTTCTGTGACTTTAACACTCGCTTCTTTGACTTTATGAGTCGTTATATTGATTTTACCTTTTTTGCTGATTTCCAACTGCGTTTCAACGGATTCTGCAGATAAGTAGGCACTTTTAAAATCATCGTTTAACAACAACTTAATGGCAGCTATCCCTTCTTCATAAGAATAATTTTTAGTAATATCATTGGTTTGATGACGGTAAACAAAAGACAATACAGGCGCGTTTTGTAATATGACAGGGCGAACAGTAATACGTTGTAAGCTCTTATCATTACCTCTATATTTGCTTAATAACAGTTTTGTCAGACTGTTATTTTCAAGGCTTTTGGCCAATAGTTGGTAAAAATCATCAAAAGAATGGAGGGTAGAATGAGACATAAAGTTTTCCGGGAAAGTCCAAAAGGGTAAATAGAGTGCCTATATTAGCAGTTATCTGCGCTTAATAATAAATTTCTTGGCTTTTGAGTAAAAGGACTTAACTCCGAGCTTTCTGGATTTATACTAAGGATTATTCATTCATAAAAGGCTAAGCTGTTTTTATAAAAACAGCTTAGCGAAAATTATAACTTGGATTATTAACGCTTAGACCATTACCGTTTAGACAAGAATTTCAGCACAACAATCAGCGCGCTAAAAGCGATACATGAGGCAAGCAGAGACAAGCTGAGGGAATCGGTAAAGCCTATCACCACAAAACCAACCGCAGATACGCCAGCAACGGATAATGCATAGGGTAATTGGGTTGCCACATGATCGATATGCCGGCAGCGTGCGCCCGTTGAAGAGAGAATAGTGGTATCTGAGATAGGTGAGCAGTGATCGCCAAACACCGAACCCGCGAGTACCGCGCTTAACATAGGTAACATTAAGCTTATCTCTGTCGCACCTGCCATATCACCGGCAATCGGCAGCATAATGCCAAAGGTACCCCATGAAGTACCGGTAGAAAAGGCCATTGCCCCCGATAATACAAACATAATGACCGGTAACCACTGCACCCCAATATTACCCTGTACTAATGAGGATAAATAAGCCCCGGTTTTCATGTCACCTATTACCGTGCCGATCGCCCAGGCAAAAAACAGAATAATAATGGCACCAAACATAGATTTGCCACCAATCCAGGCGGCATGCAAAATAAATTTGGCCGCTATTTTTTGTTTTAGTACGGTAAATATTGCAAATGCCAGACCGACCAGCGCACCGTAACAAAGAGACATGCCAACATCGGTATTTTCAAATGCTCCCAACACTGAAAACGCTTGTTGATTTGCCGCCAAGGCCAGACTTCCAGTGTACTGCATAAAAAACAGAGTTGCTGCGATCAGCGCAAAGATCGGTAAAACAAGATCTGACACTTTGCCTTTTGCACTTTCCTCAATGCCAAATTCATCATGCAAATCGGCCCCTTGCTGATCACCATTTTTTTCTGAGCCATTTTTTTCTGCTTCAATTTCATGGCTTTTCATTAAACCGACATCGAGCTTGAACCAGATAACCGCAAAAACCATTAACAGGGTAAAGACGGCATAAAAATTCATCGGGATCAGTCTGACGTAAGCGCCTAATGCTGAGTATTCAGTAATACCATGACTTAATAAGATACCGCCAATAATAGTCATAATATAAGCCCCCCAACTTGAAAGCGGCATTAGAATACACATAGGGGCTGCGGTCGAATCCAGTATATAGGCCAATTTTGAACGCGAAACATGAAACCTGTCGGTTACGGGCCTCGCAATTGAACCGACTGCCAGACTGTTAAAGTAATCATCAATAAAAATGAATACTCCTAAAAATGCAGCAAGCAGTGATGCACCGCGTTTATCTTTAATATGATTGAGTGCCCATAGAGAAAAAGCACGCGTACCACCCGAAAGTGTTAACAGTGCTGTCATCATCCCCAGTAGTAACAGGAAGCCCACTATACTCATATTCCAAGTATTAATTCCACCGTCTTCCACCAAGACACTTTTAACCGTGGTCAGGATATAAATCGCACCTTCTGAAAATGACCAATTTACCAATAATAACGCACCAAAAACGATACCTAATCCTAAAGAGAGCAACACACGACGGGTAATAATTGCCAGACCTAATGCGACCACTGCCGGCATTACGGACAGGGGTGAGGTTGCAAAATCGGTTAAAATCATTAATTTACCTTTAAATTTTATTTGTATTTAAAAATGGAAAAGCCTCCTGCTCTTAAAAAGAGAGGAGGCTGCTTTTTTAATGAACCGCTTAATCACCGGTTCATTTTTTACATGTTCTTACTTAGACAATACTTACATGCCCTTAATTAGACATCATTAAAGAGTCTGCCATGGCTTCAAGGTTAGAAGAACCCATCAAATAAGCATCAATTGCACGGGATGCTTCACGACCTTCATTAATACAGCGAACAACTAATGATTGTCCAGTACGCATATCGCCAGAAGCAAAAACACCTTTTTGGCTGGTCGCATAATGGCTTGTTTGAACATTACCACGCTCATCCAATGCAATATTAAGCTGCGCTAAAATACCCGTTGGCTCCGGGTGTAGGAACCCCATTGCTAAAAAGGCTTTAGTACAAGGAATGCTGCGAACACTACCTTCAATCTCGTTAAAATTAGGGCGTTTACCGGGTTCTGCTTTTTCCCACTCAATATCAGCAACCACTAACTCTTTAACATTGCCGTTTTCATCACCAATAAATTCTTTGGTAAGAATAGACCAATGACGATCAGCACCTTCCTCATGTGAACTCGTCGTTTTTAAGATCATCGGGTAGGAAGGCCAAGGCATATTAACCGTACGTTTTTCAGGCGGAACTGGCATGATTTCCACTTGCGTAACGCTTGCTGCCTTATGACGATTAGAGGTACCAACACAGTCAGACCCGGTATCACCACCACCAATGACCACAACATGATCGTCTTTGGCGTGGATCTCTTCGGCTTTAATCTCCATACCGTTAGCACGGCGGTTATGTTGCGCCAGGAACTCCATCGCAAAATGGACACCCTTAAGATTTCGGCCCGGAATAGGTAAATCACGAGGCACCGTTGAACCACCGGTTAATAACACTACATCAAACTGCTTACGCAACTCTTTAGCATCAAAATCAACCCCGATATGAGCGTTCACCACCATCTTGATACCGGCTGCTTCCAACACATCAATTTTACGATCAATGACATCCATACCAAGCTTAAAGTCAGGGATACCAAAACGCATTAAACCGCCAACTTTTTCGTCACGTTCATAAACAGTCACCGTATGACCAGCACCGTTTAGCTGCTCAGCGGCAGTTAAACCTGCGGGTCCACTGCCTACGATGGCAACTGTTTTGCCAGTGCGTGATGTTGGAATTTTAGGCTTAGCATAACCATTAGCATAAGCTTTGTCGGCAATGGTTTTTTCTATACTGCAAATCGTAACAGGATCCTGGTTAATACCAAGAACACAGGAGGTCTCACAAGGCGCTGGGCAGACACGCCCAGTGACTTCAGGAAAGTTATTCGTCGCACTTAATATATCCCAAGCTTCTACCCAACTTTCACGGTAAACCGCATCATTGAATTCGGGAATAATGTTACCAATCGGACAACCGTTGTGACAAAAAGGGACACCACAATCCATACAACGAGAGGCTTGGTCACTAACTTTGTCGCCAAACTCATCGTTTTGTACAAACTCTTTATTATTTTTTATCCGTTCTATTACTGGTACTCTACCAGGCAGTTCACGGCCTAATTCTAAAAATCCAGTTGGCTTACCCATTTTATACGTCTCCTATCTTGCATGCATCAAGAGTTTTTGCTTTAGCCGCTTGTTTCTCGCTGTCCGAGATGCTCTCTTTTGCAAGCTGAAGGCCTTTATTTTTTTTCGCCAGCAAAACCGCTTTATAATCACGCGGCATCACTTTTTTGATTTGGCTGAGGCTTGCTTGCGGATCAGCTAAAAATTCTTGAGCAACATTTGATTCAGTTAATTCTAAATGTTTAGTCACTTTAGCAAGTATCAGCGCTTTATCTTCTTCCTCGAGGGGATCAATATCCACCAGTTCCATATTACAATCGCTTTCAAAGCGTTGATCCCGATCCCAAACATAGGCCACACCACCACTCATACCAGCAGCGAAGTTACGTCCGGTGACACCCAGAACAATAGCGATACCGCCAGTCATATATTCACAACCGTGATCACCAACACCTTCAACCACCACTTCTGCGCCCGAGTTACGCACACAGAAACGTTCCCCTGCCATACCATTAATGTATGACTGGCCAGCGGTCGCACCGTAGAAACAAACGTTACCTATGATAATATTATCTTTCGCAACAATCGTTGAATTACGGAATGGATAAACAACAATTTGGCCACCAGACAAACCTTTGCCCCAGTAATCATTTGCATCACCCTCAACGGTAAACTCAACACCTTTTGCCAAGAAACAACCAAAAGATTGTCCCGCAGAACCGGTAAATTTAACCTGCATCGGTTTTGGTAGACCCTGCTCGCCGTACACTTTTGATATTTCGTTAGAAAGCATCGTACCGCAACTGCGATCCGTGTTTTTGATAATGAACTCAGCACTAACCGCTTCACCTTTTTCAAGGGCAGGTTTGGCAAGTTTAATTAACTCTCTATCTAACACATTTTCAAGATTATGCTTTTGACCCGTCTGATTAAACAGACCATCAGCCGCCTGAGCAGGTTCTTTAAATAAAATAGTGCTTAAATCTAAATTTTTGTATTTCCAATGTTTAATATTGTCACGCACTTTCAGATTTTGTGTTTGTCCAACCATCTCGTTGATAGTTGCATAACCCAGCATCGCCATATTTTCACGCATTCCCTCGACCAGATATTGGAAGAAAGTAACAACATCTTCAACACGACCGTCAAAACGCTCACGCAGTGTTTTATTTTGTGTCGCGATACCCACGGGACAAGTATTTAAATGACACTTACGCATCATAATACAACCTTCAACAACCAGTGCAGCTGTTGCCACACCCCATTCTTCTGCGCCGAGTAATGTAGCAATAGTTAAGTCACGAGGCGTTTTCATCTGCCCATCGGCCTGCACAACGATACGGTTACGCAAACCATTTTTAAGCAGGGTTTGGTGCGTTTCAGCCAGACCAAGCTCCCATGGTAAACCCGTATGACGGATAGATGATAGTGGCGATGCACCCGTACCACCATCAAAACCAGCGATTAATACAACGTCTGCTTTCGCTTTACAAACACCCGAAGCAATAGTACCTACACCCGCTTCCGATACCAGTTTGACATTCACTCGCGCTTTACGGTTAGCATTTTTCAAATCAAAAATAAGCTGTGCTAAATCTTCGATTGAATAGATATCGTGATGCGGTGGAGGAGAAATCAAACCAACACCCGGTGTTGAGTGACGGGTACGACCAATCCAGTCATCCACTTTATGACCAGGCAATTGCCCCCCTTCACCCGGCTTCGCACCCTGCGCCATCTTAATCTGAATTTCATCAGCATTAGTCAGGTAGTATGAGGTAACCCCAAAACGACCCGATGCCACCTGTTTAATCGCAGAACGTTCCCAATCGCCATTTTCTTTTGGCAGAAAACGCATTGGATCTTCACCACCTTCACCCGTATTGGATTTTGCACCAATCCGGTTCATTGCAATCGCCAGTGTTGAGTGGGCTTCATGAGAAATAGAACCAAAGCTCATCGCGCCGGTTGCAAAACGTTTTAGAATACTTTCAGGTGATTGAACTTGATCCAGCGGAATTGGACCCGTTGCATTAGGGACAAATTCAAACTGACTGCGCAGTGTCGCTGCATTATCACCCTGCGTGTCAACGGCTGCACAATATTCTTTAAACTCCGCATAATTTTTGTTACGCGTTGAATTTTGTAATAAAGGGATAGTTGTCGGGTTAAATAAATGTTTTTCACCACTCTGTTTCCATTGGTAAATACCCCCTACATCTAAACGGTTGACGGGTACTTCACGTAGCGGGTAAGCAAAACGATGACGCACTAAAATTTCAGTGGCAATATCATCAATTGATAAACCTTGAATACGTGTCACCGTGCCTTTGAAGTATTTTTCAACAACCGCTTTACTGACACCTAGTGCTTCAAATATTTGCGCACCTTGATAGGATTGGATAGTTGAAATACCCATTTTAGAAAATATTTTCAGTAAACCGCCATCGATCGCATCTTTATACGAAGCAAAAAGTTCTGAGACTTTTTTATCCGCAGGTAAGCGTTTTTTCGCCTGCAGGTCAACAATCATTTCTTCAATTAAATAAGCGTTAACCGCTGATGCTCCGTAACCTATAACCGTTGCAAAATGATGAGTTTCACGTACATCGCCGGTTTCAACAACAATATCACAGAGGGCACGCAGGCCACGTTTGATAAGATAATGATGCACTGCAGCCGTTACTAACATTGATGGAATGGGCGCATGGTCAGAGGTCGCACTGCGATCCGACAGAATAATAATCGAATAACCATCATGAATAGCATCTTCCGCGTAGCGACAAATACGATCTAATGATCTGGCTAATTTACCCGGCTCACCCGTTGCTCTAAATAGGGTATCTAATGTTTTAGCCTGCAGGTTTTTATCATCCAGTGCTTTTATTTTTTGCAGTTCGGCATTACTTAATACCGGAGACTCAAGCTCGACTTTATGGCAATGCTCAGGTGTTTCCGCTAATAAATTTTGATCTTTACCTAAGTAGGTATTTAGCGACATAACCATACGTTCACGAATTGGATCGATTGGCGGGTTAGTTACTTGTGCAAATAACTGCTTAAAGTAATGAGATAAATGCTGAGCTTGATGAGAAAGGACAGCTAGTGGCCAATCGACGCCCATTGCGCCTAACGGCTCTTTACCGTCACGCATCATCGGCAAGACAATCTCAGTGACCTCTTCCGAGGTCACACCAAAACCTTGTAAACGGCGTAACAATTGACCGTCTTTAGGCTGAAGATTACGTTCTAGCGCCGCAGGCTGGTTTTCTAACTTAACCAGGTTATCCGCTAACCAAGTTTCATAGGGCTGTCTTGCTGCGATACTGCCTTTTATTTCATCATCGGAGATGATCCTGCCCAGTTTAAGATCCGCTACAAAAATACGGCCAGGTTGCAGACGACCACGAAGTTTAATATTTTCAGGTGCAATATCAACCACACCGGTTTCCGATGCCATGATTAAGAAATCATCTTTAGTCACACAATAACGTGATGGACGCAGACCGTTTCGATCCAGCGTAGCACCTACTTGCACACCATCGGTGAAACAAACAGAAGCTGGGCCATCCCAAGGTTCCATTAAGTTTGCATGATATTGGTAGAATGCACGACGAGAGGGATCCATCGTCTTATTTTCTTGCCAAGCTTCAGGGATCATCATCATTAATGCGTGTGGCAGGCTACGACCGGAAAGCACTAATAGTTCGAGGGCCATATCAAAACTTGCAGAGTCAGACATACCATCGGTACAGATTGGCATTAACATGTCCAGTTCTGAGCGGGTAAAAAACTCGGCTTGCAGCAAAGATTCACGGGCTTTCATCCAGTTAATATTGCCACGTACGGTATTAATTTCACCATTGTGCGCGATATAACGGAAAGGCTGTGCTAAACGCCAGCGCGGGAAAGTATTAGTTGAGAAACGAGAGTGTACCAGTGCAAGCGCGGTCACCATGCTTGGGTTTTGTAAATCAAGGAAATACTGAGGTACTTGCTCAGTGGTTAACTGACCTTTGTAAACAATGGTTTTATAAGAGAATGTATTAATATAAAAATTATCACCGATCTCATCAACTGACTGCAAACAAATGCGTGTTGAATAATTACGCAGGATAAATAATTTACGTTCCAATACAGCGGGGTCCATATCTGGCCCACCCGTTACAAACATATGTTCGAACTGCGGTTCCGTGCTTAATGGGTCTTCACCAATCATTGAATTATCAGTAGGAAGGACACGGTAGCCGATAAGTTCAAGACCTAAACGCTGCACATTCCGTTCTAATATTTCACGACATTCTTTACGTTGATTAATCTCTTTTGGAAAGAGAATTGTACCTACGCCATATTGGTCGAATTTTGGTAAAGTAATACCCATTTTTAACGCTTCAGTTACTAAAAACTCATGCGGTTTTTGTAAAAGAATACCGGCACCATCTCCACTGCAGGGATCACAGCCTTGTCCACCCCGGTGCTCCATACGTGCGAGCATATCTAAAGCTTGGGTAACAATTGCATGTGATTTGCGGTTTTTCAAGTGTGCAACAAAGCCTATACCACAGGCGTCATGTTCCATCTCTGGCACATAAAGGCCTTGAGCGTTTTGCTCTATATCAGTCATAAATACGTCCTTCAAGATAAAACAGTAACGAAAACGATACTGTTTTACATCTTTTGTTTTCAAAGTGCTAGTTAAGGCTTAATTTGTAGGTCAACACAAACATAAGCAATCAATATTATTTTATAGAAAGGAAACTACTGGTTAGTAAGGGCAAATTTGCGCTTTTAAAAAAACTTCCTGATTCAAAAAATAACGCTAATAGCGTCCCTACACAAGCGAAAGCTCATGTAAATATTGCTCTTTAATCAATCTAATAACATGGAAAATAGTTCCCTTATTCTACCGTCTCAATAATATAAAATCCAACTTTGTTAATCTGACAACTATTTGATGTTAACATCTTGTTATATAAGGTTTTAACATAAAAAATCTACATTGCCACTTATAAAGTGTGCTTTTTTTTGGTGTTGATTTGACTTTATTTAGGGGAAAATAAGATAACAAACAGTTAAAATTTTAAAAAACGGTAGTTATGTAAAATAAACGATTAAATATTCATTTACCAGCATAATTTCATATTAATGATAAAAAAGTTCAATCTAATTAACTCTCAATCTGTACAGTTGAACCTCTTCGAGAAGGCGTTATTGTATTTGCAGCCTGCCTTAAAAAAGTGTCTTGAGGTAGTTTGGAGTAAGTGTATTTTCTTGTGTATTGAAATTAACATTAGGGTTAGAAACGCTTTTCGTCGTTTTTAACCCTATCGGGCCGCTTGATGGATCAGAAAGATTAAATCAACAAATGGCAAGCCTATTTCTTAGTGATCACCAAAATCACTTCACCCACTCTAAATCCCCATTTAGTGATAATGCTGCGATTTATGACGACCTTATTATCCACCTGATATAACCAATCATCAAAGGTCACCCGCACCTCTTTGCCGTCAACGGGCAGATCCAATTGATAGTCCCAATGCAGTGCAAAACCGTTACTTTCTCCAAGGGCTTGGCCAACCACATCACCCGCAGTGCCAATATAATGACCCTCTTTTAATTTAGTTATTTGCCAGGTACGTGTGGTTTTTTCACCATCATCAAAGACAAACCATTCCTCTAATTTCCCTTGACTGCCTGTCCAGGTGCCGATCATATCAACCGTAAAGCGGCGTGTTACTTTTCCACCACGATCCAGAACAATACCTTGTGCTTGTAATGGCCCATTGAAATAAGACTCAACATCAAACTTTGGAGAGCTATTAGCATAATCATCCAGACTTTGGGAACTGCATCCTAGAATCATCAAACTGAAGATTAAACCGATCAATATTTTCATTTTATTTCACCTATTAATTGTCTGCGTAAATCAGGTTCACTGGTTTTTTTTGATAACCATATATCCAGAAAAGCACGGCTCAAATCAAGATTTTCAATATCACCTAATAAACGATCATTATGATAAAAAGTACCTTGACCATTTTTAGCCACCAAAAAAGTGAGCGTATCACCGGAGTTTACATTCGGCCATAAAGAAAAAAATTGTGCTAACCAAGGTTCATACTGCCGACTGTCAATATTCATTTTTTGCCATTCTTCAGCCGTTGCTTTGATCAACCATTCTTTCTTAAAAGAACGCTGGTAGCGGATGGTTAAAGCTTGAGGGTACTCTTGGCGGACGTAAAGACCATCGGCACTGTGTAATGAAACCTGATAAACATCCATAAAAAACCATGACATTTCCCCCTTACCGACGGTTTTAAGTGGCGCCGTCACATTTGAGTATGCGAAGTTTGAAAATAACAGACAAGCCACGGAAAAAAATGCGAATGTAAGTCGTTTTTTAGCTGTATTTTTGTTTAACGTTGTCATAACGATCACCGTAATTTCTCGATATGAACAGATATACGGGTAAAAGTATTGCCCAGATCACTATCAATATAAATGATGTCTGTAAAGGGGGAAGCGGAAAGTCAACCGCGCCAAATTTGTATCCGGCGTAATAACTGAGCGGCCCGAATAGTCCACCAAACATAACTTGAAGATAAAGTGGAATTTTATTCAACCAAGACATGCCGTGATTCAGTGCCACTGAAAAATGCGCCCATAATAAAACCAACCACAGCGGCAAAAGAGCGGCTTCTGGAAAAACCATTATTCCCAGCCAGGATAATAACAGATCGACCGTTCCCCCTATTGCCGAGATAGTGACTAAACTGGCTAAATCAAACTGACGACTAGGCGATAAATAAAAATGCAGCAGTAGGGAAAATATTAAAAAAAGCTGGCCGCTGTCCATAAAAAAAACAGCAATAAACCACATTAACTGAAACCAAACAAAATTAAACCAGTAAAAGTGGCTTACAATAAAGCGCCGCATATTAAAAATCTCCAACTCTAAAAGCGGGTTTAGCAGCAATCAAATGCACCGCACTGATATTTCTTTCTAAAAACGCACCTTCGCAATAACAGAAATAAAAACGCCATAAACGAATAAAATCATCGTTGTAGCCTAATTTTTGTATTTCAACGAGAGAATACTCAAACTGCTCACGCCAGTGGTTTAATGTTTTGGCGTAATCCATGCCTATATCATGCAAGGAAGTGATTACCATATCGGTTTTAGTATTGATATTGTTGGCCATCACACTGATCGAGGGCAGACACCCCCCGGGAAAAATATAACGCTGAATAAAATCCACACTGGAGCGGTATTGGTCATAACGCTGATCCGCAATAGTAATAGCTTGAATCAACATTTTTCCATGCGGTTTCAGGTGGTTATTACAGATTTTGAAAAAACTAGCTAGATATTCATGGCCAACGGCTTCAATCATTTCGATTGAAACTAACTTATCGTACTGGCCGGTCAGATCCCGATAATCGGATTTTAATAATGTAATGCTGCCCTCTAGTCCCAAGCTTTTAATACGTGCTTGGGTGTATAAAAACTGTTCTTCTGAAATAGTAGTAGTGGTGACTTTTACACCATAATGCTGCGCCGCGTAAATAGCTAGGGCGCCCCAGCCGGTGCCTATTTCCAGTAATGTTTCGCCCTTTTTTAACCCTAGCCGGTCACAAATGGTTTTTAATTTATGCAGCTGGGCTTCCTCTAAACTGGCATCGAAACTCGGATAAATGGCACTTGAATAGAGCATTTCTTTATCTAAAAATTGCTCATAGAGATCATTGCCAAGATCATAATGGGCGAGAATATTCTTTTTTGAACCGTTGCGGGTATTTTTGCGGGCTTTATGATAAATCCAAGAGGGAATCGCCATCACTTTTGCAACGCGTTTTTCAATCTCGTCCTGTATCCCCTGCTCACGTCCTAATACTTGAATGACCTTAGTCAAGTCCGGGCTGCTCCACCAGCCTTGAATATAAGACTCCCCTGCCGCAACACTGCCACCCAGCAAAATTTTTCGATAGGTTTTGCTGTTTTTTATTACAATTTTGCCTTTTAAGCTTGCCTTGGGATCCCCCAGGATAACTTCCTGTTGCTGATCGACTAAGATCAAACAGGCCTGCTGCATTTTACCTAATATAGATACCAATATCTTTTTAGAAACTTGATCTATATAAGCCATTGCTTTGGTATTTGTACTCAGCTGTGTTGTATTAACGGCCATTATCAATTTCCTTTTTTGCAGCGTGGCCAATAAAAGGCACACCTTTAATAAACAGTTTTAAAGCTTGCCAATAAATACCGGCTAAGGTTTTCAAGGTCATCACGGGAATGTTAAACAAACATTTTCGTAAATTTTTGTTACAAAATTCGATACTTTTCATCTTCAAGCTGGCTGTAAATATTTTTTTATCACTGTGATTCTCAATGTGTAAACTCAGCTGCTCTGCGGGCGCTTTAATATGCCAATGGTATTGCATCTCTAAATCCATAAAAGGAGACACGGGGAATGCTTTATCACAAATTAAATCCTTATTTATATCAATAAGATAGTAGTGTCGTTCATTCCAAGGAGTATTACTGACTTCCGCTAATAAATAACTTAATTGGTTATTTTTCTGGTAGCAGTAATATAAATTTATCGGACTGAAATACAGCCCAAAACAGCGCATCTGTCCGATAAACATAACCCGACCAGCTAAATTCTCTCCACCTAACTGTTCTACTTTTTGCCAAACAAGTTGTTTGTTAATGGTTTTTTTGTGATCTAAATAATCTGAAGAACGAAAGCTTAGCGGGGCAAATTTATTCCATTGAAACCACCGTCCAAGCTCACTGAGCTTTTCTATCTCATCAAGATCAATCGCCAAAAAAAATATTTTGTAGGTAAAATGATGTTCACGCGGTGTAAAGCGTTTATGACTGACTTCGCCAACATAAATACAAGAGTTAAGCTTTTCCATTAAACAATCCTCTTTTGACTAAGTTCAAAGAGAAACACCAAAACGACGGCAGACATCAAGTGCACTCTCCACACCATCTTCATGGAAACCGTTATACCAGTATGCTCCGGCAAAATGGGTGTTATTTTGCCCGCAAATAGCCAACCTCTTTTTTTGTGCATCGATAGAATCTTGATTAAAAACTGGATGTGAATAATTAAATCGCCCTAAAATTTTATTCGCATCTATCGATTGAGTGTAATTTAAAGTAACGCAAAAAATGGGTGCATCGGCAGGCAGATTTTGCAATATATTCATATTGTAAGTGACAGCAACAGGCTGCTTGTTATCACTGTTCAAGTGATAGTTCCATGCCGCCCAAGCCAGTTTCTTTTTTGGTAGCATACTTATGTCGGTGTGCAGAACGACTTCATTTTTTTGATAAGCCATTTTGCCAAGAATATCCTGTTCATCCTGACTTAAGTCTTTGAGTATGGACATAGCTTGATCGCTGTGACATGCCAGAATGACTTCATCGAAGATTTGCCAATCACCCCCCTCTGTTTTCAATTTTATCTGGCCATTTTCACGGACAATTTCGAAGATAGGCGTATTAAGATGGATCTTATTCTCCAAACCTTTAATTAATGGTTTTACATAGGAATCGGAACCATTAGGAACAACATACCATTGCGGACGATTATTAATCGTTAATAACCCATGGTTGTAAAAAAAACGCACAAAAAAATACAGTGGGAAATCTTCCATATCATCCAGACTGGCAGACCAAATAGCTGCCCCCATCGGTAGAATATAATGTGAACGGAAATATTCACTAAAGCCTTGTTGATCCAAAAAGCACCCTAAGCTTATCTTATCGTCCAGTCTTTTATATTCCCAGGCTGACTGACATAATTTATTAAAACGCAGAATTTCTTTAATTAGTTTAAGAAATTTAAGATTAAAAAGGTTAGTACGTTGAGCGAATAAAGCGTTTAAATTACTGCCGCTATATTCAAGCCCGGTATCTTCATTTCTGACACTAAAACTCATTTCAGTAGCCACTTTGTCTATACCAATTTTGGCCATTAATTTTTCGAAATTTGGATAGGTTCGATCATTAAAAACAATAAAACCGGTATCAAGTCGCCACTTTTTTCCTTGGTAGAGTATATCCTGAGTTGCCGTATGCCCGCCGATATAATTCCCAGCTTCAAAAACAGCAATATCATATTGCTCATGTAATAAATGCGCACAAGTAAGTCCCGAAATACCACTTCCGACAATGGCTATTTTTTTCATTTTTTAATCATCCTTGTCGCAATGAAACGCCAGACGGCGTTTGGAAAGCTGGCTAATATTTTCAGCGTAAAAGTGAAAATCATCGGAAAATGGATCTCTCTTTTACCTTTAAGCAACCCTTTGAAAATATAATCAGCTGCCTTGTCTGCCGTGATCAACATCGGCATAGAAAAAGCATTTTTGTCCGTTAAGGGCGTTTTCACAAAACCGGGATTAATTAGACAAACATTAATCTGATTATCAATAAGGTCGATCGCTAAGGTTTTAGCTAAATAAGCAACACCCGCTTTACTCGCCCCGTAGGCTTCAGCCCGGGAAAAAGGTAAATAACTTGCGCTTGAACCCATTAAAGCTAATTGTCCGCCTTTTTTTATTCTCGGTAAAACACTTTGTAGACAATAGCCCAAAGCGATTAAATTGGTGGTAATAACGCGTGCAAACAGATCCCCATCAAAATTTTTGGCATCATCGATATATTCGCAACTACCCGCATTTAAAATAACCAGATCTAACTCAGGTAGTGTTGCCAGAGACTGTTTTACTTGTACTTTATCGCTGATATCAAAACTTAATGTTGACACATTTTCTAAACGCGCCATTTCATCTAAAGCTTGTTGATTACGACCACAGGCAATAACTGCATAACCTTGCTTCTGATAAAGCAAGCACAAGGATTTGCCAATGCCGGAAGTGGCGCCTGTAATTAAGATATTTTTCATGAAGCAACCCGCTTTTTAACCATTCGAATAACGCCACCGAGTAAAGGTAAATGTTCATATAACATTTGCCCCATATCAAGAAAATCCCGGTGGTAATAAATTTTTTCATTAAATTTGAGGTGGGAGCAACCATTCACCGAGATAGCCTTACCCATATTAATTTTCGGATGTGCATATTTCATCGTCCAAACGATAGAGGCCTTACCTTCCTCCTGAATCACCTCTTCAATGTCAAAATTACAGTACAGGACATTTCCGTAAAGATGGCTAAAATACTCGGTTAATTGTTCTAACCCTTTAAGGTTATGCAATGCATCAATGAAATTTATATTATCACTGTAAACAAGCCCCAGCTGGCTTAGATTATGCTTATCTAATCCCTGATATACACGACAAAAATCATCAATCAGTGCAGTTGTCATTATTCCCCCTTTTTTAATACCGAATATCTGTCTAACGCATTTAATCTTGCTTGCTTATGCTCAACGATTGCGTTTACCGGAAAATGAATAGTTTTATTGTCCAATCCATTTAGCTCTTTAACGTACTTACGAATAAAAAATCCCTTTGGATCAAACTTTTGGCTCTGGATGATAGGGTTAAAAATTCTAAAGTAGGGTTGCGCATCACAACCTGTACTGGCAGCCCATTGCCAGCCACCGTTATTGGACGCCAAATCACCATCTATTAGATGTTCCCTGAAATAAGCCTCACCCCAACGCCAATCGATCAGTAAATGCTTGCTTAAAAAACTGGCTGTCACCATCCTTAAGCGGTTGTGCATCCAGCCGGTTTCATTTAACTGACGCATTGCAGCATCTACCAGCCCGTAACCTGTGCGACCTTCACACCAGGCTTTGAAGTGTTCGTGGTTATTGCTCCAAATAATATTATTCGCCAGTTTATTAAAATTTTCTCCTTTACATAACTGCGGATTAAAAATCATCAGATGACGATAAAATTCACGCCAAACAATTTCATTTACCCAGCTAAAAACACCGGAGTCTTGGACATCTAAGGCATAGGGAAAAACGGCCAGCACTTCATGCACGCAGCACTTGGCACTGATCACGCCAAATTTCAAATAAGCCGATAGCCCGGATGTCCCGTGCAGAGAAGGAATATCTCTGTTGTGATGATAATCCTCGATATCTTGTAATAAAAAATGCCGTAAACGCTGCAACGCAGCTGTCTCGCCTGCAGGCCAGGCTTGACTGGATTTTTTGTCATAGTTAACGCTTATATTTTGTGTCCAATTCACATTTAAAGCGTTCCCCTGAGCAGCGGGTTTAGGTAATGGCGTGACATTTATCTGTTTTATTTCTTTCATCCAGGCATTTCTAAAAGCAGTGAATACTTTATACATTCCACCTTGTTTATTGAGTACGCTGCCCGCCTGTAAAATACAATCGCACTGATAAAGTACTAAAGGCAGCCCGGCTTTTTTGACCGCTTGATCGCGCTCTTTTTCATTAATTTCGGGCTCTTCATTGGCATGAATAGCCTCAATATGATGCGCTTTTTGGATCTGCTTAAGGCGTGCCGGGATCTGAGAAAAATCAGCGACCTCTTCGATTAACAAGGGGATACCTAATGCCGCTAGCTGTTCAGCTAAAACTATTAAATTCTGCTCAATAAAATCAGCTTGAATAGGTGCTAATTTGTGACTTTTCCACTGCCCGGGCGTAACAAAATAAATGCCGGTTACGGGGCCTTTTAAACAAGCATAATATAAGGCTGAATTATCTGACGTACGTAAATCGTTGCGAAACCAAACCAAGTGCATGTTTGTTATCCTTTACCATAAAAAGTGAATATTTTGTTAATGCGAATAGCGTAGTTTTAGTTCTTCCGGATGAGGATGC
Organism: Psychromonas sp.; assembly: GCA_047629075.1. Taxonomy (GTDB): domain Bacteria; phylum Pseudomonadota; class Gammaproteobacteria; order Enterobacterales; family Psychromonadaceae; genus Psychromonas. The sequence goes on from JBLHWW010000013.1 coordinate 27,007, forward strand.
AGATAGACCTGCTGCTTTAAATAAGGATCTGGATATAAAGTAATATAATGGGTAATCAAAGTAATCGGAACCATTAGCGGTAATAAACCCTGGCGATATTTATCAATGTTACTTGCCAAGTCCACACGCTCAACACTGCTAAGTGAACGCTTAAAGTAGCCTTGAAGATGCGATAGCGTATTGGCGTGACTTTTACGATTAGGTAAGGTTTTAAGGGTCGCCATAAAACCCTCAATGTATTTTTTAGCAACAACCTCAATGGCTTCTTTGCTGCCGCTTAATAATGGGCCTAATGTATAATAAAGTTTGCTATTATGGGCCATTAATAAATACTTATGCTCAGCATGAAACTGAATAAGCTTACTAAGACTTAAACCGCCTGCCACTAATGATTGCCACTTATGGTAAGCAAAAACCCGAGTTATAAAATTTTCCCGTAATAACATATCATTTAAACGGCCATCTTCTTCTACCGGTAGCAGAGGATGATCCGCCATTACCTTTGCGGCAAACACGCCGACTCCGTTACGGTTACCCTGATTGGTACCTTGTTTATAAAGGGTTACCCGCTCCATGCCGCAGGTCGGTGATTTGGCACAGAATATATAACCGCTCATTGAAGTTAATAAAGGGCTAGTGTTTTCACCGAACTCAGTTAATTGTTCTGTGACTTCAAAACTGCCATCACTGGCAATAACACGAATCCGGTCTTCATCTTTAACCAAGCGAATCGCTTTTCGAGGCGATCCTAATCCAATGGCCATTTCCGGACAGATAGGCTGAAAATCAAAGTAATCGGACAAAACTTTAGTGCAATATGAACTCTGCTTATGCCCACCATCAAAACGGACTTTATTACCAATTAAGCAACTGCTGATACCGACTTGAATTTTTTTATCTGAAAACTGAAGCATATTTTCACCTTCGTTATTTTTAAACTCAGATTTTTAGGCCTGTTTATTCTTAATAAATTAATTTACCAAGCGGATTAAGTGCCAGGCTGATCCCCGAAACAAAACGCAGCGGCGCGTTTTGAACCGCGTAACAAAGACACCCTGCTTCAGTAAAGGGAGTATGTTCAAGCTCGTTATCCAACCAGATGAAATCACCTTTGTTATAAACATCATTTTCGTCGCTAAAAGTTCCCTCTAATAATAACGTAAGCTCATAACCTTTATGGGTATGGCTGGGAATAACACCATTTTTGTCAATGTGTAATAAACTAGCGCGAATATTATCGCTATCCTTAACCACACGAGCACGGCTTACGGCACCAAAAGAGGACCATTTAGGATCCGTAAAATGGGTAAATGCCCGTGGTAATTGGTAATTATTACCGGCAACAGAAACGCAATTAATCGGGGTCTTTTTAGGCTCCACCAGCAGATCTTGTTTATGCTCAAGAATCTCATCTAGCATACTAAAAAAATTGATATTATTTGAGACATCCTGTGCTTCAAAAAGCGCTGCATGTTGAGCAGTAATTTTTTTGGTGGCAGTGGCACATTCAGAACACATCTCAAGATGAGCACTTACCGCAATTGATAGCGACAAAGGCAGCTGTCCCGCGCTATGGCTGATTAACAATTCTTGTGTTGGATGATATTTAATCAAGATCTGCCTCCAATTTTGATTTTAATTTTGATATCGCCAATCTAAGCCGGGATTTAACCGTGCCTAATGGGAGATCAAGATGAGTGGCTAATTCCTGTTGAGTCATTTCTTGCAAATAGATCGCTTCAACCACTTGTTTTTGCTGTAAGGGTAAACTACCAAGATGACTTAATAATAAACGATTCTGTAAATGATCATTGTTATCATCCGGTGTTTGCTGCTCAATAACCGGCCAAAGATCGTCACTGATAGTATCTTCTTTCTGAGTTTGTTTTTTACGCAGCATATCGAAACAGTAATTACGCATTATTGTATAAATCCAGGTACTGGCTTTACCTTTGTCCGCATTAAACAACACGGCTTTTCGCCACACTAATAACATCGTCTCTTGTACCAAATCCATTGCTAGTGCTTCTTGTTTAAAACGCTGCAGACCATGCGCGCGAATTCTTGGTGCAAACCATTTAAACAGCTCAGAAAAGGCTTGTTTATCCTGCTTGGTTGCGACCAGCTTTAACCACGAATTTATTTTTAACTGTTCACCGTCAAGTGAATTAAATTTTGTATTCTTCAATGTAATGTCCGTCGAGTTATGAGCTATTCTAACTATCATAGTTTATATTACCCCTCCGAGATTATAAGACGAACTTATTTACTTAATCTGCTCTATACGACCAAAATTTGAGATTAGATCATTAAATAATAACATTTATTGACGAGCATCTACTTAATCACTTCATGAATAAAATCGATAGTAGGCTTCAACCCACTTTGTTCCGCAAGCCAGTATTTTTTATCCGCAGGTACGGGCAATATCTCTAACCAACGCTGACAAATCCAACTCAAATTATTAAAGCTTTGTTGGTTAACTTGTTCAGCATAGAACGGGGTCGACGTTAAAACAGCTTTTAAAGAGGTCAGCATAAACTCATACTGAGGTGTCATTTCAATACTTTCCCAGCCATTCACCACGGTCACATCTGCATGCAGTAAACCGTCAGGATCGGAGCTTATATTTTCAAATGTAAATCTATTAATCCCTTTTATATCAATGGTTAAAAATCCATCTTCATCCTGATCAAAATTATAAATTTCAACACGAAGACCAATGTCGTAGAGGCTATGCGCCTCCTTCGGCAGGCATAAACCAAAACCTTGTCCCGTTGACATAGATTCTGCCACCATCCTTTTATAGCGCGGTTCAAAAATACGTAATCGGGTTATACCCTCGGGCAGTAAAAAAACGGGCAGTGGAAATAAAGCTAATCTCATCAAATTCTCCTTCATATTGGTGGTAATACGAGAGAGCTGTTCAATTTGATCTCTTCCAATGGCGAAATATGTTATAAAAACCACTGCTTAAGACTAAAGCAATAATTTATACTACTATTCATCGCAAGGTATAGATATTAAGTTTTTTAGTTTGGAGAAAAATGCAAGAATTTGAGCAACAGATATTCACCGCCCTATTTTACCTCCCTGCCGGCAAGCTTACAACCTATGGGCGCTTATCTAAATCTGCCGGTTACCCTAACCATTCTCGGCAGGTTGGGAGGATCCTTTCCCGTCTTCCCAAAAAAACCAAATTACCTTGGTTTCGAGTAGTTAACTCAGCGGGTAAAATCTCGCTTTGTGGTGATGCTTTTAAAGAGCAAAAGAGATTATTAGAAAAAGAAGGGATAACAGTGACTGCGCAGGGAAAAATCCAAGGGTTTAAAAAATATTTAAGCGACTAAATAAATATACCCATGTTACTTCAAAATGCTTGGTCAGGCGCAAGGTGGCAGACCAGAGCAAGACGCAACATGACCTTTCAAGCGATTAACTAGCTTAATCCTCTAGCGGTAGATGTAAATGCAAGCATTTACATCTACAATAGTTATTCCCTTTTCAATGACTACAACACAACGCTAGTTTTCGAACTTGCACCCCATAGGGCAAGGAAAATTGTGCCAATCTGCGTTGTTATAGAATCGCTATGTAGAATAACAATACTTCAATTTTATGCCGAGCACCTCAGCACAATTTTCCTTGCTCACTTGGCATCTTGAAGTATCATGGCTATAAAAGGTCTTTAATCGTTATTAACTGTTATTTCTTTACTTGCCGTTAACTGCTTTTTCACCGCGCTATAAGGAAAAAAAAATGCTTCAGAAAATATTTTTTATCTGCCTGTTAACATTGCCTTCATTGTCTTTATTTGCAACCGCCATTCCTTATACTTTAAAAATCAGCGAGCAGGATCTGCAGGAGAAACTTTCTCAAAAGCTGCCTATAAAAAAACAAGCTGCTTATATTTCAGCTGAAATATACGATTCTCGCGTCGATTTAATCGAAGGGAGCGATCAAATTGGAGTATTTACCCATATCGATATCACTGTCCTGGGCAATATAAAAGGTTCTGGCCGGGCATATGCAAAGGGAGTCATCACTTACAATGCAGAAAAAAAGGCTTTTTACCTTATTAAGCCAAATATTGTCTCTTTAGAAATAGAAAATATACCACCGGACTTAATACCAGAAATAAAAAAAATTGCGCAATTAAGCTTAGAAAAGGCGCTGCAGTTTTCTCCTTTCTACCTGTTTAATGATCAAAAGACACAGGAAAAAATGGCTAACTCGTCATTACAATCAATTTTGGTTAAAGACCAAACACTGTTGATCAAAATGACTCTTTTATAGAACCTATTCGAATCCTCTTTAGGTTAAAAGAAGGTTGATTTGTCTTAGTAAAGGAGTCACGCGTTTAAGTGCGTTCAGAGAAATATTAAAGTATAATCTCGGCGATTTTTATTAACCAGATGGTATTCCAAGTGACAGAATTAAACCTTACAGCTATTCGCCAGCAATTGACGGCATTAAATTTCAATGCGGATAAAATCAAAATTATAACCGTCAGTGCCATGGATCAAACCGCTTTAAAAAACTGTACCAGTAAAGAAGATGAGAGTTTTTACAACAGTTATATGAATGTCATCTATCGCCGCGGTGAAAGGTATGTACTTGGTTACCGTTGTGAAGACCCTTTGGTTGAACATGCTATCATTAAAATTGGTGATCTCTACTTTGATCCTACACAACAGGCAAACAGTGAGTTTATTCCCTATCAATTTGCTGTATTAACTGAGTTTAAAATCTTTGATATGATGAAACGTGCCAAAACAAACAAAGATTTCCCACCCGATGTTGATTACTTGCTGACCAAGAAAAAACATTTCAAAAATATTATTAATAGCGAAAAATAAAAAATGCTGTTCGTATAGAAAGAAAAAACCATACACTTGATTCACTTTATCAAGTGTATGGTTTTCAAATTAAGCCCGTAGGATGCGCTCTGCGCACCGATTTTCGCCGCTCGTGGAGCGCACCATATAAGACTAATTCCATTAATTAATTTATCATGTCGATTCAATCCATTGAACAGAGCATTTATACCAAAATATTAATAAAGTGATCAGATTTACTATTCAAATTCATCCTCGCGGCTTTATGAGCGTAAATTTGGCCTTTGAAGCAAGTGCAATATTAATTAGCCCTTTTTTAACTGTGATTAACAATGGCATTAAACTCTTCAGCCGAAAGCACGCTATCACCATTAATGTCTAACTGCTCAAAGCTCGGACGATAATCATGTTTTCCCTGATGAGGTCCTTGGTTGCCCTGTTTACCCATTTTCACCCGAGCATTAAACTCATCGCTTGACAATGTGCCGCTGGCGTCAGAGTCTACTTTATCAAAATGAGTCAATAATCGACCGCGCACTTCATCTTTAGCTAACAAGTCATCATTATTAATATCTAACTGCACAAAGGTCGGGCGATTATCAGGATCTCTTTTATGTCCTCGATTACCTTGTTTGATATGTTTCCCCATTTTCACGTGCGCATTAAACTCATCGGCTGACAGTGTGCCATTACCTTCGCTATCATGTTTATCAAAGTTTGCTAATAAGCGTCCACGCACCTCATCTTTAGATAAAACACCATCGGCATTTGCATCCAGTTGAGCAAATGTCATTTGCTGTTTATTTGCTCTCTGGGTTGCAGCATTCAGATTTTGCTGCGCAGCGAAGGTTGAATGGGTCGTTGCCATTAATAAAGCGCCAGTGATCAACAGTAATTTTTTCATGGTGTTGCCTCTCTTATTGATGTTGGGAAATTAAGTATTCTATTTCGAAAATCATTGCTCTTGGCAGGTAATGATTTTCTTTATCAATAAACTATAGAGCGCAACTGTGCAGGAAAGATGGAGAAAAAAAGGATTTTTATAGCGTTAATTTATAACCAATACCGTAGATAGATTTAATGCATTCACTTTCTGGAGCAACATCCTGCATTTTTTTACGTAAATTTTTGATATGACTGTCAATCGTCCGATCAGTAACGATCCGGCCATCGGAGTATATTTGGGTCATTAATTGCTCACGACTGAAAACCTGTTCCGGATGTTTATTAAGAAATGACAATAAACGAAACTCTGCTGGGGTCAAAATAATCGCCTGCTGATTAAGGGAAGCCATCATTTTTTGTTCATCAATCTGCAATCCGGCATATCCCTGCGCTGTGCTGTTTCCCTCACTGGAACGACGTAAAATATTTTTAACTCTGATCACCACCTCTCTGGGACTGTAGGGCTTGCAGATGTAATCGTCTGCCCCCAATTCCAACCCTAAAAGGCGATCGATTTCGTCAACTCTTGCGGTGGCCATCACCACGGGTAGCGCACTGAAAGTGCGCAAGTCCCGATAGATATCAAGGCCGTTACGCCCGGGCAGCATTAAATCTAGAATCAGCAAATCGGGCTGATGGTTTTTAACCCAGTCAATAACTTCCCATCCATTATCAATAATATGCGTTTGAAATCCAGATTGTATAAGGTACTCACATAATACGCTGGCGAGCGCCGGTTCGTCTTCAACGATCAGAATCGTTTTATCTTGATAATTCATCTTCTAAATGTCCTTGACAGGGAATGTTATTTTTATTTTAAGGCCGCCCAAAGGTGAGTGATCAGCATAAATCTCTCCCCCCTGTGCTTTAACAATATTTTGGCAAATAGACAAACCTAAACCCGAACCGCCATTGGCTCTACTGCGCGATTTATCAACACGAAATAAACGTTCGAAGAGTTTCGGCAGAGCATCATCGGGCACGCCTGGCGCACTGTCTTCGATAATCAATTCAACCCTATTGAGACTCTGTGACAAAGTGAGTTTAAGCTTCCCATTGGGGTCGGTATAACGATAACTATTTTCAAAAATATTTAAAATTAGCTGCGATAATGCATTAGGATCAGCCTGCAACAGAGTGGCTTTGCTCGAATCATAACAACGCTGGAGGCTAATATTTTTTTCAGCTAAGCGTAATTCATTCTGATTCGCAATATTATCGACCAACAGGATTAAATTTACCTGCTCTGCATTTTTAGTCAGTACACCCGCATCAGAAAGTGATAATTGATAAAGATCATCAACAAGGCGACTGAGATTCATTACCTGCTCATGTAATGATTTAATGTATTTATGCTCAGGTTTGCGAATACCATCCTCGATAGCCTCTATTTCACTGACTAAGACGGCAATTGGTGTGCGTAATTCATGAGAGATATCCGCAATCCATTGCTCTCTTGATATTTTTTGCAGCTTAAGCGTATTAGTTAAATTATTGAAGGTTTTTGATAATTCAGCTAACTCATCCTGCCCCTTCACTGGGATTTGATAGTTAAAATCCCCCCTTTCTAATGCCCGTACGCTAAGACCCAATTTTTTTAAAGGGTGAAGAAAATGTCCTACCAGTAAAGCGGCAACCACAAAAGAAAACAGCGCTGCCCAAGCGGCAATCCAGTAAAAATTATTTAATTGCTGTTTAAAAAAACTTTTGGTTAATTTTCCGGTGATCATCTCTTTTGGTATGATCGCAATCCAGCCAATATTTTGCTCATCTAATATAATGGGCACTTTAATAAACTGCTTTTGTCCATTGCGCTCTTGCATTTTTCTGGCGCGATCCAACACTGCTTCTCCCTGCACATTCAACAGAAAAACGCGGGGGTTTATTAAAAATCTTTCTCGGGGAGGACGACTTCTATGCGAGTTAGCCCTTTCTCTACCGGAGTGTTCTTCGACTTTTCTTAAAAGATTGGTCCATAAATAGGGCTGTTCTTTAATCATTCCCCAGCGATTTTCAGGCGAGTAATATTGGCTGACTTGTTCAGCAATAACCTGCATTTCTTCTGTTTCTCGGTGGTTAAGGTAGTCCTGTAATCCAGTTTGAAAACTATTGTTAATCAGCAGCGCCATGCCGACCATCATAATAGAGCTAATCAGCAACAACGAGATAAATAACTTACGGAAAAGGGTGAAACGCATTGAGGTTATCCTGAGTAATTAATTTATTGTCTTCGAGTGATACATTTATAATCGGCATTGAAAAAATTTAACCTATGGTAAGCACATTCTTTATTATTAGCTACTTTGTTGGTTAATAGAGGATCTTGAAAAGCTAACTTACGCCGCTAGTCTGCATTGAGCTATACTTTTAATATCATTTTCATTGATGGGATCGGTCATATGAGCATTGCAAACAAAGTGAGAGAATATTTGGATACAAATCATATCAAGTATCAGCTATTGCAGCACCAACCAAGCAAGAATTCCCTTAGTTCTGCGATTCAAGCCGATATTAAAACATCACAACTTGTAAAAGCGATCATGCTTGAAGATATTCAAGGTGGTAAATTGATGGCAATTTTACCGGCAAGTCACAAAATCAGTTTAAATGCATTAAATACACATTTCAATCGTCAGTTCCGCCTGATGAAAGAATCGCACATTTACGAAATTTTTGAAGATTGTAAACATGGAGCTGTCCCGCCTCTCGCACAGGCTTATCAAATCAACAGAGTCTATGATGAGTTTTTAATACGTCAGGATAATTTATATTTAGAAGCGGGTGATCATATTTCTTTAATACAACTTTCCCAGGAAGAGTTTAAGAATCTGATCCAATATTCTGTCCCTCTGAAGTTTAGTTACCGCTTATTTCATTAAATTTTACTGATTGGCCCCCGACCCGACGAGATGCTAAAAAAGACTCATTAATTGCCTCGATCGGGCCAAATTAATTCATTTTTAATATCAAAAATGATTAAGTTTATTGACCTTTTTATTGCTCACCAGCCTTTGTTCCAAATTTTGCAGATTCCCAGCCTTTATTAATCGTGATCCACCCCTCCTTAGCAGGATTTTTTTTTTCTTTATAGAGCAACTTTGTGTCAGATCAAATTCTTGATTATTTTTTCAACTACTTTAAGCGCATAAGGACTTAGGTTGATACAACAAGGACTTAATCGGGTGACTGCCGTCATCTATTTTATATGTACAAAGCAGGAGGTTAAAATGAATTATTTTTCTGTGTTAATGGATAACTCAGTGGTTGTCACTTTTACGATAATGATAGTGCTAAACGCTGTTTTTGCCGGTTATATGAAGTACTATTTCATAAAAAACGGTGGTAAAAAATAAAAGTAATAAAAGCCAAAAAAGATAAAAATAAAAAAGTATTATCTGCTTAAAAAACGAGTGGTGAAAATAGTTTTTGATCACTCGTAAAAACAGACCTAGGTTACGTATCAATCAAGCATTTTATGAGGATCATTTTCTGAAAATATTAGCCGTCAATGTGTCTAATTGATCCCACCCCCACTAAACCTTCATACATCAAAATAGCAGCTTTCCTATCAGACAATGGTTAATAACTTATGATCAATCACCTTTGGGTGAAAGCATCAAGCAATCATTCTCCATTTTAATTGTGTAATAAAATTACATTTCACTAAAAGAAAGGGGTGAACTGCCGGTTTTAAAACCGTTTACATTGCATTTTCCGATGTAGGAAACTTGTAATTACAAGGTGTTGTTTTATTTTCGTGATCTTTGTCTCACTCAAGATAACTTGCTAGGCTTCTTTTGTCGTGACCAAGATCACTAAATATAATTTAATCAGCCGTTATTGTGGGTTTTGTCCTAATGTTACTGTGCTATTTGTGATCTTCGTCTCCACCAGTTTTGTTTGTTGAGGTGTTTTTGCAAGCAATATCACGTGCTGCCATTTGTGACGTTCACTTTTAAAATAATGTGGTAGTTTTGCTTGTGAAATTTCAACCCAATTAATTATTTCACCCCTTTTGGGTGAATACAGACACCCGGAGCAAATTATGCTGTCATCACAATCCAAGATTAAAGTACAAAACTTTGGTCGCTTATTGTCAAATATGGTTATGCCAAATATTGGCGCCTTTATCGCATGGGGTTTAATCACCGCATTA
>JBLHWW010000014.1:0-36719 GCA_047629075.1 Psychromonas sp.
TGGTGCTGTGCTAATGCTTGAATCAAGTGCAAAACCGATAGCAGGAAATAATATTAAGGGGCACCAACAGGTAAAAATTAATAGCAAGCACTTCATTTTTATTCCTTGATAAAAGAAAAATAACGGTTTATAAGTAAGAATTAATAATAAGCTAACAGAACAAACGATTCTGAAAAAAAGCAAAGTAAGGCTAGCATTGAGATAGATACCCATGATACTTCAAGATGCAAAGTCAGCAACAAAAATTGTGCTGAGATGCTCGGCATAAAATTGAACTATCGTTATTCTACATAGCGATTTTATCACAACGCAGATTGGCACAATTTACCTTGCACCTGACAAAGCATTTTAAAGTAACATGGGTATGGCCTACTTAAATTATAAGAGCAGTTTAAATATATGTTTGGATCAGCTTTTCAGCAACTTTAATGGCATTAGTCGCCACACCAAAATAGACATTATCCGCACACACCCAAAGGTTTATACCCGCGGCATCACACACATCTTTGCGTAAACGGCCAATTTTTACATCAGCATTACCCACTACATTATCAATCATATTCGGATAATCACACATAGAATCGGATAAGGTTAGGCCTTCAGTATGGTGTATAGAATTGGACACTTCTTCTAAATCAACGGGGTAATGCGTCTGTAAATGAACGGCTTGGGCACAACCGTAAAACATTGGCACAACAACTTGAGTGGATGAGACGATAATCGCAGGATCATTCAATAATGAACGTACCTCATTAACTAATCGTAATTCACCAAAGCTGACACCTTCCTTATTTAATGCGCCCACCTGAGGGAAGACATTAAAGGCAGTCTGTTGCGGAAAAGTAGAACTTTCAACGGTTTTCGCATTTAATAAGCGCGCCGTTTCACCGGCAAGTGTGGTCACACCGAGCTTACCTGCGACCGAAACAGAATGGTAACTGCACACATTAATGCGCACTAAACCAACCTCCTGGTTAATCTGTTTAACCGCAAGGCTTAACTGTGCAGATTCGCTGCTCGGGATCGATATTATATTTTTTTCCGTGTAACGGGCTAAATTTTCGTCATTAACATCAGCTTGCAGCAAAGGTACATTTTCATCTTCTAAAAAGGTGCCACTGTTATCAATAACAACACAATGTTCACTGGCGATAGTCGCCCATTTTTTGGTGGTTTCAATATCTGTCAAGAAAAATGCAATATCAACCTGTTGCCAATCAAAGGTTTCAATATCAAGCACATCAAGTGATTTTCCTGCAAACCTCACTGAATTAACATTAGATTCAAATTCGTTTTCATTTTCTTCAGAATCTTCATCGGATGGCGAGCTACTGTTGGTTTTGAATATATCGCTAGCATTGACCAAAGGAAATACTTTTGCAACGGGAAAGTCACGTTGAGCTAAGACTTCCAAGGTTGTTTCGATACTGCCGTTTAATTCACCAACCAGTGCGATATTATATTCAGATTTCATGTGTTTCCTTTATCTCATTTTGTACGTTGGTAGAAAAACCTAACAACTGTAATAATGTATTTTGTTCAACGCTTGACTCAACGGTTAAAGTCGATAGTTCCCGGCGTTCCTGGTATGTTTTGCGCATAGTATCAAAACCATCAACATCTTCAATCATTTCTCTGAACAGGGCATCATCCCGGCGTACATCAAATATCAGGTGCATTAGTGATTTGATCAGTGGCTGATCAATTTTTTTGGAGATAGAGACGCTATTGATAGCTGCACGGTGAACAAAATCCGCCGTAATATATTTTCCCTTTAGCTGCAAAACTTCGCACAGTGCCTGGTATAACATTTCAGTACCACGTACGCGGCCATCTAGGCTGTATCCTGCAATATGTGGTGTTGCAATCGCCACATAGGGTAATAATTGTTGATTAATATGCGGCTCATTTTCCCAAACGTCAAGCACTAAGGTCGGTGCTAACTCTTGCTTGGCAAGTTCTAATAGAGCCTGATTATCAATAAGATCACCACGGGCAGCATTTAATAATATTTGTCCGGTGCTCATCTGACTTAAGACCTTACTATCAAACATATGCACGGTTGGAAATTGCCCCTGCACTACTTTAGGCACATGTAAGCTAATGATATCGGCTTCAAGTACCTGCTTAAAGGTACAAAATTGGCGTTTATCACCCGCCAGCTGCAAAGGAGGATCGTAAAGTTTACAGTTCATTCCTAATGCATTTAAGCGTTGATGAACGGCACTGCCGGTATTACCTGCACCCACTATAGCGATACTTTTATCGCTTAAAATAAATTGCTGCTGTTCTGCCAGAGCCAGTAAACTGCTTAAAATATATTCCGCAACAGAAATTTTGTTACAGCCTGGCGCACTGCTAAAAACAATCCCTCTGTTTTTGAGGTAAGTCTGATCGATATGATCCGTGCCGATAGTCGCAGTACCAACAAATTTAAGTTTTTTATTTAATCTGAGTAAATTTTCATTAACCTCAGTAATCGAGCGAACCAGTAAAACATCAGCGTCAATGAGTTGCTCTGCGCTGACTTTGCGACCCGAAAAAAAATGCAGATTGCCCTGTCCAGTGAAAAAATCCCGCGCGTAAGGGATATTTTCATCAATATAAATATTCATGTTTTTCCTAAAAAGATAGCAGAATAAATTGCGACAAAAAAAGGAGCTAAAAGCTCCTTTTTTTTCTCAGTATTAAACTACTAAGAAAAGCGTTTAAAGACTAATGTTGCATTGGTGCCACCAAAACCAAAACTATTGGACATTACAATGTTTAGTTTTGCATCAACAGCTTTATTGGCCACGATCGGTAGATTCATCGCTTTTTCATCTATCTCATCAATATTAATAGAAGGTGAGATAAAATCGTTTTCCATCATCAGTAAACTGTAGATTGTTTCATGGACACCCGCGGCGCCAAGTGAATGACCCGTTTGAGATTTAGTTGCACTGATTTTTGGCGCTTTATCAGGAAATACAATATTAATAGCTTCTAATTCTTTGGTATCCCCAACAGGAGTAGAAGTGCCGTGTGTGTTTAAGTAATCAACCTCACCATCGACGGTCGCAAGTGCTTGACGCATACAGCGAACAGCACCTTCACCTGATGGTGCAACCATATCATAGCCGTCGGATGTTGCGCCGTAGCCGACGATTTCCGCATAAATTTTTGCGCCACGTGCTAAAGCATGCTCCAGCTCTTCAACCACAACCATACCGCCACCGCCGGAGATAACAAAACCATCACGGTTTGCATCATAAGTTCGGGATGCGCGAGAAGGTGTATCATTAAATTTGCTTGACAATGCACCCATCGCATCAAATTCACATGCCATAGTCCAGTCTAATTCTTCACCACCACCAGCAAACACGATATCCTGTTTACCTAGTTGAATTTGTTCCAGTGCATTACCAATACAGTGAGAGCTGGTCGCACAAGCGCTGCTCATTGAATAGTTAATACCTTTAATTTTGAACGGGGTTGCGAGACAGGCAGATGTGGTGCTCGCCATCGTACGAGGAACCATATAAGGACCTACACGGCGCACACCTTTTTCGACCATAAGTTTGCAAGCTTCAACTTGGTTTTTAGAAGAACCACCGCCGGATCCAGCCACTAAACCAGTACGTACATTAGATACTAAATCATCGGTTAACTGCGCATCGGCAATAGCTTGTTCCATAGAAAGATAAGCATAAGCTGCAGCATCGCCCATAAAACGCATAATTTTGCGGTCAATATGATCTTTAGGCTCAATTTTCAAATCACCCCAAACCTGACTGCGCATTTTCATCTCAGCGAATTGCTCAGAAAAGCTGATGCCTGATTTACCGCTTTTAAGTGACGCTAAAACTTCTTCTTTGTTGTTACCAATACTAGAAACAATACCAATACCTGTAATTACTGCTCTTTTCATTTTTAAGCCTTTATTGCTAGAGGGACTAATTATATGATGGATCTAAGGAGTGTAATAGATCAATTAAACTCTAATAAATTAAACTAAATTATCGCATTAAGTGGGAAATATATATTGTCTGACGCTAAATACAAGTTAATTAAGCATGCTCAAATACACTGGTCTGATCAGTTAGAGCCTTTTTCGAGTCTATTCGACGACGTTTATTTCAACACAGAACAGGGAATTGATGAAGCAAATTATGTTTTTTTTGAAGGAAATAACCTCGGGAAACGCTGGTTAGATTATCCAACGCAGCACTTTTCAATAGCCGAAACAGGCTTTGGCAGCGGCTTAAATTTTCTGCTGACCTGTCAGAAATTTGCTGAATTTATAACATCAAATCCGAACAGTCTTCTAAAAAAGTTACATTTTAGCAGTTTTGAAAAATACCCATTAAGCAAGTCAGATTTAATCATTGCATTACAGCAATGGCCACAATTAACAGCCTTTATTGCCCCACTGTTAGCGCAGTACCCGATTGCACTAACGGGCTGCCATCGTTTGTTATTAAATGAGTTTAATATCACCCTCGATTTATGGTTTGGCGATATAACAGATACACTGCCGTCCTTACACATCTATGATTCTGGACTTTTTGATTGCTGGTATCTGGACGGTTTCACACCCAGTAAAAACCCGGAAATGTGGAGTGATAATCTGTTGCAATTAATCGCTCAATCTTGTAAAAAAAATGCAACTATCGCCACCTTTACGGCGGCCAGCTTTGTCCGTAAAGGATTAATTAAAGCTGGTTTTGAAGTCGGGAAACAGAAAGGATACGGCAAAAAAAGAGAGATGCTAGTTGGTCAGATAGGTGCTCAGGCAATAGCTACAAACAAACCTAAACAGCATGGGCAATATTACCGCCCTGCAAAATCTGAAAATCCGGCACAAAAAATAACCGATGTGGCCGTTATAGGCGGCGGTATTGCAAGTGCTTGTTTATCATTAGCGCTGATAAGGCGCGGTTATAAAGTCACCTTATACTGCAAAGAATCTAGTCTGGCCTTTGGCGCATCGGGTAATCAGCAGGCAGCTTTATACCCTCTTATTAATAAGCAACACGACGCGTTAAGTCAATTTTTTGCTAATGCATTTTTATACAGCAGAAATTATGTTGAACAAATAAATCAAACTCAGCCACTTGATTATAACTTTTCAGGCGTACTGCAGCTCTACTACGATCTAACTTCCGCCAAAAAATTGGATAAAATTTTACAAGCAGGTTTACCCGAGGAATTAGTGGAACAATTAACCGAAGCTGAAACAGATAATATTGCAGGAATATCCATTGCGCAAAAATCTCTGCATTACCCTCTAGGGGGCTGGTTAAGTCCCAAGCAACTGGTTGAGGCTATCGTCAAGCAGGCAAAAAGTGAAGGTGACCTGAGCGTACAGCTCAATCAAGAATTATTAACTTTTAACCAAAACCCGTCACTAAGTCCGGCACAACCGGCAAACAGTTGGGATTTACATTTTGCGCAGCACAGTATGACACATTCACTTCTGGTGCTGACAACCGCCAATAACACCCTTGATTTTAAACAGTGCGAAGCGATTCCACTGTCTGCTGCCCGCGGTCAAGTCACCCATATTCCGACCAACAATGAAATTAACCCGTTACGAATAACACTTTGTCACGAAGGATACTTAACTCCGGCGAATAATCACCAGCATTGTATGGGGGCAACCTTCAAACGTCATGATCTTAATCAGGATTTTTCTCAGCAAGAACAAGTCGATAACAAAGATAAATTAGAAAAATGTATCCCCGAAGAGACATGGACTGAGCAAATAGAGATAAACCATCAAAATGCACATGTGGGGATTCGCTGTACCACACGAGACCATTTTCCCTATGTGGGCGCTATACCCGATTATCAAGCCACTAAGATGCATTATAAAAATGCCACCAACAAAGAGATTAACCCGCTCAATGCTCCTTGCCATCCTAATTTATATCTGTTGACCGGATTAGGCTCAAGGGGTTTTTGCTCGGCGCCTCTGCTAGCTGAAATGTTAGCCAGTCAAATAAATAAAGAACCGTTGCCCTTTGCTTGCGAAATATTAAATGCGATGCAGATTAACAGGCAATGGATAAACTACCTGAAGAAAGGAAAGACGTTACGTTATTAATTTGCCTGTATTTTGCGCGTTTTTATTGCACTCACTGCAAAAAACCTAAAAAGTGCTGTTCGCTTTTTATAGAACTTTGTAAGTGTTAAGAATTTACGGTAATCTACGCGCTCGATTTGACAGTATGGCTAGGTTGGTCAATGTTGCCCTTTTTATGTTGAAATTTATGAAAAATAAAGCAGTTTAATGAAATACTCTAACGTTTATATCAATAGTTTATCTTACGAATTGGCTCCCCACGTCATTTCAAGCGTTGAATTAGAATCGCGCCTTGCGCCCTTGTATCAAAAGCTGCGTATCCCCTCGGGACAACTGGCAGCTTTAACCGGTATTCAAGAACGGCGCTGGTGGCCAACTAATCATATTTTATCCGATGGTGCGATAGCGGCTGCACGCAAAGCAATTGCAGAAACCGCAGTCGATATTAATGATCTGGGGGCGGTTGTTTATACTGGCGTCTGCCGGGATCAACACGAACCGGCTACGGCTTGTCGTATTGCCGCCGCACTGGGTGTGAATAACAGTACAGCAATCTATGATATTAGTAATGCCTGCCTAGGGGTTTTATCCGGCATATTAGATATTGCCAATCGTATTGAGCTTGGGCAAATCAAAGCAGGATTAGTTGTCTCCTGTGAATCAGCCCGGCATATTGTTGATATTACGATTGCAAATATGCTTGAAAATAAAACTATTCAAAATTACTCGCAATCTTTAGCAACCTTAACGGGTGGCTCCGGTGCCGTGGCTGTTTTATTAACCGATGGTTCTCTGCCACTTAAAAATACCCGTCAGCATAAATTACTGGGAGCAAGCCATCTTTCGGCCTCTGAGCACCATGACTTATGTAAATGGGGTTCACACCCAGTGGGTTTAAACCTGCACCGTGAATATATGCGTACCAGTGCTGTTCCGCTGCTTAAAGAGGGAGTAGCACTGGCTTTGCAGACCTGGCAACACTTTTTGGAACAGCGCAACTGGTCTCTCGATCAGGTTGATAAAGTCATTTGTCATCAGGTCGGCTCAGCAAATCAGAAAAAGGTGTTAGCCGCATTGAACATAC
The DNA here is from genome assembly GCA_047629075.1 of Psychromonas sp. Taxonomy (GTDB): domain Bacteria; phylum Pseudomonadota; class Gammaproteobacteria; order Enterobacterales; family Psychromonadaceae; genus Psychromonas. The sequence goes on from JBLHWW010000014.1 coordinate 7,152, forward strand.
CCGCTCATAAGGAGTTTCCAACTTTCCAAAAACTGGGCAACATGGGCACTGTGTCGCTACCCGTCACCGCCGCTATAGCACATGACCAGGGGTTTCTGGTTAAAGGCGATAAAGTGAGCTTTTTAGGCATAGGCAGTGGACTGAACTGCATGATGCTAGGACTTGAGTGGTAATATGAATTTAGATACTTTATTTCCTTTTAAACGCAATTATTTAGATCGTAATGGTCAGCAATATCATTATCTAAATGAAGGTTCAGGTGAACCTGTTGTGATGGTGCACGGTAACCCAAGTTGGTCTTTTTATTACCGCAACCTAGTTAAATTATTAAGCCGCAATTATCAATGTATTGTCCCGGATCATATTGGTTGCGGATTATCTGATAAACCAACGGATAAAGATTACCAGTACACACTTAAAAATCGCATCGATGATTTAGAAGCATTATTGGATGCACTTAATATCAATGAGGATATCACTTTAGTGGTTCATGATTGGGGTGGCATGATAGGCATGGGTTACGCGGCTCGACATCCGGAACGTATTAAACGTTTAGTTATTTTAAATACCGCCGCTTTTCATCTGCCGAGCACTAAATCATTTCCTATTCCATTATTAATCTGTCGCAATACCTTATTAGGCACTGTTTTAATACGCGGATTGAATGCCTTTTCTGGGATCGCATCCTATGTAGGAGTTAAACGTAAACCCATGGAAAAGGACGTTCGTAAAGCTTATGTTGCGCCCTTTAATTCATGGAAAAATCGCATTTCAACGCTCAGATTCGTCCAGGACATCCCGCTTTTACCACATCATAAAAATTACCAGTTAGTCTCGGATATCAGCGACAGCTTGGTTCACTTTCAGACAATACCCACTATCATCTGTTGGGGAATGAAAGATTTTGTGTTCGATAAACATTTCCTTAATAGCTGGAAAGAAAAAATGCCCCATGCTACGGTTCATCAGTTTGACGATTGCGGTCATTATATTCTGGAGGATGCCAGCGAACAGGTGATCCCACTTATTGAAGCATTTATAGCAGAAAACCCTTAATTTATGTCCGATCATCAATATTGCAACTTTTGCCGTCATTTAATAGATGCGGCAACTGCTTTTCCTGGCTCCCTAGCGGTTGCTGTTCAAAAAAAACAATTTAATAAACTGACTTACCAGGAAATAGATTTTTCCACCCTGAATAAACGCAGTGATCGAATAGCGCATGCTCTCAATCAATTTGGCTTGAAAAGTGGTGATAAAGCGGTCTTAATGGTCAAACCAAGTGTAGACTTTTTTGAGTTAACCTTTGCGCTGTTCAAAGCGGGAATAGTGCCAGTAGTAATAGATCCTGGAATGGGCATTAAAAACCTCAAACAGTGTATCGCAGAAGTGCAACCGGACGCCTTTATCGGTATCCCTAAGGCCCATATTGCCAGGCGACTATTAGGCTGGGGCAAAGATGCCATTAAGTACAATATTACCGTTGGGGGTGCAAGTCTTTGGGGAGGCAGCAGCCTAAATAAAATAATTAATCATTGTAGCGTACAAATCCCCTACCCGATGGTTAAACTTGCACAAGATCAGATGGCGGCCATTTTATTTACCAGCGGTAGTACGGGCTCACCTAAAGGGGTTGTTTATAGCCACCGAATGTTTGAAGCGCAAATCACCGTTTTAAAAAATGACTACCAAATAACACATGGAGAGCGTGACTTAGCAACCTTTCCATTGTTTTCACTTTTTGGTCCGGCGCTGGGTATGGCATCCATAATACCGGCAATGGATGCCAGTAAACCGATCACCGCCAATCCCGATTATATTTTTGCCGCCATTAAAAAATATCACTGTACTAACCTTTTCGCCAATCCCGCGTTAATAGAGTTATTAGGCCGTGCCGGTGAGTCCCACGCTATTAAACTGCAAAGTCTGCAGCGAGTTATTTCAGCGGGCGCACCAGCAACATTATCGTCCATTAAACGCTTCACAACGGTGCTCAATTCGGGTGTAGAGATCCTCACTTCCTATGGTGCAACTGAAGCCTTACCGGTCAGTAAAATCGCCAGCTCAGCCTTACTTAAAACAAATAATATAACGGATACAGGCGGCGGAATTTGTGTTGGTTACCCCGTTGATGGTATAACGGTTGCTATCATTAAGATAACCGAAAAAACCATCACAACATGGCATGATGATCTTAGATTGCCACCCGATGAAATCGGTGAGATTGTGGTTCAGGGGCCACAAGTAAGCCAGTGTTATTATCAACGAAAAAATGCGACCTTGGCCGCTAAAATAGCAGATACTAAAAGCCCCCGCCACCGGATGGGTGATTTAGGTTATATTGATTCCGATGGGCAATTATGGATGTGTGGCCGAAAATCACATCGAGTTGATTCAATTGAAAAAAGTTATTATTCAATTCCCTGTGAGCGTATTTTTAATACTCACCCGGCCATTAAACGCAGCGCACTGGTTGCTGTCAAAATAGGCGGAAAGACAACCCCTTTACTATGCGTTGAGCTGCACAATAGATCCGCACAAAAAGCTGAAACGTTATTTTTGGAGTTGCATAAAATAGCCAATAAGAATACTCAAACCATGGGTATCATACTGTTTTTAATTCATAAAAAATTCCCCATGGATATTCGCCATAACGCAAAAATATACCGTGAACAATTAGCCATTTGGGCAGAAAAACAACTAACCAATTAAGCAGAAGCCTTATGCCAGTCAATAACATTCCCACATTCAGTCACTTGAATGAAAAACAACAACTGGTATTAAGCCGTTTATCTCTGCAGGTTAACAAAGTCTTTGTAACCGGTGCAGGTGGTTTTTTAGGTAAAGCCTTATGCCGCTTTTTGCGCTCTGCTGATATTAATGTGGTTGGCTTTGCCCGTGGCGATTACCCCGAGCTTGAACAAATGGGGGTGACTATGGTTAAAGGGGATATAGCTGACAAACAAGCTCTTGTTGACGCTATGCAAGGGATAGATTTGGTCTTCCATGTCGCCTCGAAGGCGGGTATCTGGGGCAGTATGGAGTCTTATTTTAGTGCCAATATCACAGGGACAGAAAATATTATCAGTGCGTGTCAAGACCTTAAAATAAAGCGCTTGATTTATACCAGCACACCCAGTGTGACCTTTGCGGGGAAAGATGAAAACGAAATCAACGAATCTGCGCCCTACGCAGATAATTTTTTAAACTTTTATGCTTTATCCAAAGCGATTGCAGAAGCTACCATCCTGGGCGCAAATTCAGCAGCCCTTAAAACCGTTGCACTTCGCCCCCACCTTATTTGGGGACCGGGAGATCCGCACCTTGTGCCCCGCGTATTACAACGCGCCAAAATGGGCCGGCTTAAACTGGTGGGTAAAACAGATAAGCTGGTCGATACTATCTATATTGATAACGCAGTTTACGCACACCTCTTAGCGGCTGTTAATCTCAGTACAGCAATCCCCAAATGTGCAGGGAAAGCGTATTTTGTCAGTAATGATCAACCTATATTGATGGCAGAAATGCTTAATAAAATTCTTGCCTGCCAGGGTTTAAAACCAATTGATGCACGTATTCCAGCACCGCTTGCTTATATTATTGGTGCCACACTGGAGAGGGTTTATTTGCATTTGAATATCAAAAAAGAGCCGCCTATGACCCGGTTTGTCGCGCGTCAGCTGTCAACCAGCCATTATTTTAATATCAGTGCCGCTAAAAAGGATATTGGTTATCAGCCTATCGTCAGTATCAATCAGGGTATGGAAAAATTGAAAGAATCATTGGCGGAGAGCTGATAACTGCGGCTATCAGCTGTCGGCTATCAGCTGTCGGCTATCAGCTGTCGGCTATCAGCTGTCGGCTGTCGGCTGTCGGCTGTCGGCTGTCGGCTGTCGGCTGTCGGCTGTCGGCTGTCGGCTGTCGGCTCAAAAGTAAAACCTCAAAACCGCGGTCTGTAAACTATTTTTATATACAGCTGTAATTCAGATGAAGAGCTTTGCTGTTTTCATTGCACATTATATAAATACCTGATTCTCAAATTTCACCCTCTAAAGGCTTTAACTTATTGAAAAAAATAAGTTAATTTTCTATGGTCTGCATTTATAGAAGTCTCTATAAATTAAAATGCGTCACTTCCCAATATTAAATATCAATTTACAATCATGCCTTGAGTCTATCTAACTGTTTTATAAGTCTGTTATGATATAATTCTTATCAATAAATAAAATTTTAAATGTGTATTAGTGAGAATGCAGATTAATACACTGTTAGCCGTTCCAATTGAGCATTGTCACAATAAATAGGGAATTTTAAAATTGAGCATAGAGTTCTTAGAAACTGATTTTGATAAAGTAAGCTATCTAGCTAATGTTCTGACGGCTGAAGCAATTGCGGACATCCATTAATTGAAGTAGTTATCATTTATTGAAACTGACCGCAATTGCGGACATCCATCAATTGAAGTAGCTATCATTTATTGATGGAGCAATTGCGGACATCCATCAATTGGAGCAATTGCGGACATCCATTAATTGAAGTAGCTATCATTTATTGAAACGGCTTATAAATATCAGCCTTAATAAGCAGAATTTAAGTGATTTATTAAGATAGTAAGCAGAATGTCGTTGAAAAGCACATTTAAAGTACGTTAAGTAGTTAAAGGGCTGAGTTTAACGCGTGTTTAAGTGCCTCAGCGAGCAGAGATGCATAAGACGTCATTAAAGTATTTTAAATCAAGGGGATTAATGTAAATATCGATGCAGTACATTTTTCTTGGCAATCCAGCATTTACCAGTGTGTTCAGCGTAAGAGGCTAATTCTTCTAACGACCCCACCGCACCCTGATAATTTTTGCCAAAACTACTCGCTAATTCACACCAGGTTTGATCATCAATCCCTAATACATCAAGTAATTGTGGTTGAGTGCCTAATATTGCACCACGCTTATCATCTCGTAATACTCTGCTCGTCCAATCCAGTAATTCAAGATAATCAATCAGCGAAAAAGGAATACCTTGGGATGTATCCTGAGCCTTATCGCCCACAAAACCATACAAAAGTTTAATGGGTTTATTTTCAGGCGCAGTAGTAATCTTTGGACTAGCATTGCCGTGAATGCGCTCATGGGCAGAGGTGTATTCTGAGCGCTCTATGCTAGAGGCCATTTTGGCGCGTATTGGATTCAAATCAACGTAAGCCATGCAGGTAATTAACGCATTTTCATCTAATAAAGCCTGCGATTTAAAGCGCCCCTCCCAGAATCGACCGGCGCAATTATCTTCTTTGTTCGCTTTACGGGCGATAAATTCATTAATACTGCGCATCAACCAGGAGATATCCATTAACCTTTCTCGCCATTTATTGATCACCGTTTTTACCATCAATAACTCCCCCTCGGATAACCCTGTTCCTGCTTGCCATCGGCTCACTAATGTTGGCATTGAATAAAGGCGACTCCAACGCAGACAAACTTCTTCATCGGTTAACTCACTGCTTTCTAATTCATTAACATGCAAAACCAGATGATAGTGATTAGACATAATGGCATAAGCGCAGGTATCGATAGTAAAAATAGAGGTTAAAAACTGGAGGCGTTCGACCATCCATTGTCTGCGATGCTCAAAGCTTTTCCCGCTGAATTTATCCTTGCCGCATAAAAAAGCACGACGCACACAACGGGAAATACAATGATAATAAGGCGTATCAACCAAGGAAACCTGTGTTGCACGAGATTGCGTCATAATGAGCCCCTAATCATTCAAAAAAGTGTCTGAATAAAGTATAGAAGCAGATTCATATTGAGGTCAATTAGATGGCTGTCCAGCTATTACTCTTGTCCAGCTATTACTCTTGAGGTCAATTAGATGGCTGTCCAGCTATTACTATTTCCAGCTATTACTATTACTCTGGTGGAGAGCTGTCGGCTATCGACTACACGAGCTGCGAGCTATGAGTCGCGAGCGGTGAGTTCCGGGCTGTTGGCCCATGATATAAAACATTCCTAATACCTAGTTAAAAACACCCAGAGAAACTTACATACCAGCATGACTGGAACTTATTAATGGATGATTCCGTTGATTTGTAGGCTGGCATTTTAAAGATTTTTACAGTGATAGGTATCACGGCTTTTCGTGTATAGTGATGCTTATAAAGCTGCTACGCGAGATGATGAATCATGAAAAGAACGTCTATAAAAAAATCACTTAAAACCGCTTTGGTTTGTGTATTTAGTTTTTCAATTGCAATGCAAGTATTTGCGAATAATTCACTTTCAGAAAAAGAAGGAACGATTATTAATCCATTAATTAATGCTTTAAGATTAACTAACGATCCAGTCACTAACAAAGTAGCTGAAACTCTTTTATCATTGAAAAATAGTGAATCAAGCTATGACTTACATTTGCGTAATGCCGATTTAAACTATAGTCAGATAAAATCAATAGCAGAAGCAATAAGGACCGTACATGATAATGGAGGGCCTTCGTTACAATCATTTAGTATGAGTTATAATTCAAATTTAGGAGATGAGGGTGTCTTGATTTTAGTCAAAAATCTACCCGAAACGATTACAGAGATAGGGCTTGTCAAATCTGGTATTGGTGACAAAGGTGGAGAGGCATTAATTCGATGGTCAAAAAATGCTAAACAACTTCGATGGCTGTGTGTTGAAGAAAATATATTCTCGAATGACATAAAAGATAGGTTAAGAAAGCTCGGCCAAGAAAACAGTGATTTATTAGTTGTTTATTAATGTAAGACGTCATTTATACCACTAACAGTAGCCATTAAGATTAGATGATAACCCTATTGCGAGTATTTGACTCCGAAAAATGAAAGACTTGGCCCGAATGGCACTGCGCATTAAGCTTTCCCTTCCTTGGTTTCTGTTTTTTTCGTTGCTTCGGTGAATGCCTATTTTTTAAAATATCAGCTCTGGCCTGATGTCTTAGTACCATCAATAAGCTATACACGGTCTGTGTGGGCAGATCTTTCACTTTGCATTATCTTGTTTTTTACTCGCCCGAAAATACAACTGACTGATGAATAATGTAGTTTAAAATAGCCGCCAATCTCTTTTATTGTGTAATCACCTAATTGATAAGCTTTGATTATAACCTCATCGCGAGTATTTTACTGTGCAAAATGAAATATCTGACCCTAATGACTACTTTGTGATTTGTTTCAATTTTGCGGCATCTGCGTCGGTAGCGTGATGATTTAGACTCAGCAAAATGCTAGCTAGGCTTTTAACTGCAGCAGGTGCAGTTAAATCTTTTGTAATCGCTTTCAGTTTGGGTTTGTCGGTGTCAGCGGCCTTGTGTTTAAAATTCAACAGTGCCTGTGCAATAGTTTTCTCCTCGGCAGTAGTAGTGGCCTCGACAGCGACTTTTTCCAACTTATCTTTGTCAGCTTCGCTTGCATAATGCTGCAGATTGATCATGAATTCTGCCATAGTGCGCGTCGCGCTACTTGCGTTGTCGTCCGCCGCAGATGTGCCAGGGATGGCGAGTAGCAACATGGAGAAAATAATTGGAGATGCAATTCTGAGTAAGTTCATAGTATATTTTCCTTTTAAAAAAGATAGGTTTCAATCCAACGGACTGCCGATATTTGCCAGCAGCCTGTCTCAATATAGCATAGTTGTGATCTTATCAACCTGACCCAATTTATTTGAGTAGCAATCATAATGAAAAAAGTTGGACATCCATACCTTATATTCTTTTAAATCATCATATTAAAATGAATATGCCATTCGGATCAGGTCTTTTATTTTGCATTATATGAATACTTGATACACAAGTTACACATTATTAATGCTTTAACTTGTTGAAAATAATCAGTTAATCTTTATGGCCTGCATTAGTAGAGATCTCTATAAATGAAAAGCCCTAATTCCCCCGATATACAATATCAGTTTACAATCATGAATTGTTCCTATCTGACTGTTTTATAAGTATGTTATTATTTAATTATTCTCAATAAATAAAATTTTAAATGTGTATTAGTGAGAATGCAGGCTAATGCACTGTTATGTTTCGCATCCGCAGCCTGACGTTTTATTTCAGGGTGTATTACATAAGGAAAGGAAATGAAGTTATTCGCAAGTTTAGGTATCGCTCTGTTTTTGACTGGTTGTGCTGGCGCTAATAATAGTCCTGCACACTGAACATCAGGCGATCGGGCATATTAAGGCGCTCATCACCTGCAAACAACAGTAATTCTGCTAGTTGATCTCCTTTTATGGCCAAGTGAATTCTTCGCTGAATACTGGTGTAATCGAAGGTTTCAGGCCTTGTCGCCATTTTGGCACGAATTGGGTTTAAATCAACATACGCCATACAAGCGAGTATTGCGCCTTCATCAACTAATGCCTGGGATTTAAAACGTCCTCCCACTCTCATTTATAGGGAAAAAATGAGAACCGTTTTAGCTCGCTTGAAGGGGCTGCGCCATGGATGATAGCGAATAAAATAGGCCAGTACCGCTATCTTCTTTGTTCGCCTGTCTGGTAATCGGCTCACTGAGTGAGCGCATAAACCAGCTAATATCGATTAAACGTCGACGATATTCGGTACTACAGTCATTAACAGTTCCAAGTTCAAAATCATTAAGGTCTTCATGGTTAACAAATTTCGTTATCAGTAACGTGCCTTTAAAGCCTTTATGCCATTGAACAAGTACTACTTTATCAGGCCAGCTATTAGCTTGATAAGTATTCACTTTAAGGACAAGATGCAAATTATGGGTGGCTATGCTAATTGTTGTGTAACCACCTGATTGATAAGCTATCAATGATAGCTTGATTGAGAGTCTTTGACTGTACAAAATAAAAGACCTGAACATCATGATCTTCTTTAAGTGGATTTAAGCATTGGTACTTAAAGTAATGTTACGCCCGCCTAAATAACCAAATACACCACAGAGCAGACTTGCTAAAGCACATAACCACATTACAGGTGCCCAGCTTTCAAAGTGAGTATGCAAAGATCCTGCAAACATGGGGCCGATAGCAGCAAGCAAGTAACCTACACACTGCGCCATACCCGAAAGCGATGCGGCTTGCCCTGAATGATTTGTGCGTAAACTGATATATGATAGTCCTAAAATAAAAATTGCCCCGGAACAAAAGCCTAAAGTAGTTGACCATATAAAAGCAAAATTGGGTAAATACAGTAATCCTAAAGAGCAGAAGCAGCCGATTAACGCTAATCCCAAGGCAAGTAAACGTTGATCTTTTAATTTGGCTAATAACGGAATAAGTACAATTCCGGGCACTGCGGAGGCAAGTTGATATGCACCATGCAGCACGCCAGCTTGCTGTGCATCGTGGCCGCCCTCCATTAAGATACTGGGCAGCCAGGCAATCATCACATAAGTGAAAAATGAGTTAAGGCCCAAGCACAAAGTAACATGCCACGCCAAAGCATGATGCCAAATTTTACCTTCAGTGTGCGGCTGAGTAAGATCTTTAGTTGGTTTGGTATGTAACCTTAATTGCGGCAACCAAATAAGGAGACTTAACAGCGTCACTAATCCGTAACTGGCTAAGGCAATTTGCCAACCTATATCTTTATAGGCGGCTAAAGGAATAAGTAAGGCAGAATAACTACCGGCAAAAATGCCCATAGCGAGTACATAGGCAGAGGTCATTAGCGCGACTTGATGTGGAAAATCACGCTTAATTAAGCTAGGTAACAATACATTACCAATAGCAATTCCTACCCCAATAACGGCAGTACCAATATAAAGCACAACGACAGAATCTATCAGCCTAGAACTCAGCCCTAAACCAATCAGCACTAACGCAACAAACAGTGATATTTCAATACCTTGCTTTTTAGCTAAGCTCGTTGCCATTGGAGAAGCGATAGCAAATGCGAGTAATGGTAACGTGGTTAGCATACCCGCTTGAGGAGCACTTAATGCAAAGCTATCAATAATTTGATCAAGTACTGGTCCAATACCTGTTATTGGGCCGCGTAAATTAGTGGCGATAAATAAAATGCCAAGAATTAAAATAGCAGAAGAGAAAATAGAGCGGGTAGGCGAAACTGGATGCACAATAAAACTCAATAATTAGAAAAAGTCCTAGGATAATAGCAGAGAGAGACAGGTACACACATTCATTTATCGCTTTGATTTATCTACGTTCATCGCAAATGCCACTGGGTCAGGTATTTTATTTTGTATAATCTTATTTTTTACTCACCACTACAATAAGAGTTAAAGATCAATAATTTATTTTAAAATTGCCGCCATTATCTTGCATTGTGTAACCACCTGATTGATAAGATTTGATGATAGCTTGATGATCCTTAAGCAGCAGTTTTCTAATGGCTCTTGTATTGCAAAACACCCATTATCACCCCGAGATACCCTATCCTTAATTTTAAATTAATTGCCTTTTGAATGTGATTAAAACTCTTTTCCCAATGCAGATGACTCAACGGAATCCGCTGCTGTCGCCGATCGATACTCAGTACCAGTGATGGGTATCCGTTAATCGGCAAAGTATGTGTTTGCTGTATTTCAGAAAGTAACCGTCGCTGAACGGCTGGCGAAGATAACTGCTTAGAAAAAGCTATTTCATTAAGACCTACTTTTTTAGCCAGTGCAATTAAGGTGTTATTATCGGATGGATTTTTTGCATTTAAATAATAAGCTTCTTGAATGGCAAGTATCATCTGCTTTTCTACGCCAGACTTTCTTGCTAATAAACATGCTCGACAGGCAGGATAAGTAGACCGTCTAGGTTTGCACTTTTCCCAATAATCAAAATTGAATTTTGTACCCAGCTGGTTAGATATTTTTTCCAACCATTTTTTAGCACTTCTTGCGTGTGCAGAGACATTGGCTCATCAGAATCCGGCGCTAAGCCCCCTAAACTGTAATTGATATGGGCGTCGGGTAGTTATTCATGTATGGCTTGTTGCAAGGTAAGCCAAGTCGGACGATAACCCCAACAACAACTACACATTAGATCGTAAACATACGAAACCTGAATATTAACCTTTGATTGTTGTGACATATAAAAGCTTATGATGGCAAAAAATAATAACAACCCTATAGCATTGTAATGTATGTAAATAAAAAAATTCTTTTAAGAAAGCATGTAAATTTTTAAAACATTCCTGCTCAATCAGCACCTAATTATCCCTTAATGCAGTGCCATTTAGACCTGCCCTTCATGGCATTGATTTGGTGCGGCCAAATAGAGTTTGTTATAATTAATTTTTATAAAGTAGCTAACACAGATTTTTGTGCATAATGATGCTTCTAAAGCGGTTAAACGAACAGAGGCTTCAGTGGTGAAAATAGAAAGTAATGAGCAGTATTGAGATGAATCTTTTGATAAACAGGTACCGTTGTCTTTAGAAATTTCTGGATCGGTATTTGAAGAGAGTGAGTTTAATGATTGTGATTTCTCATCGGCTGTCTTTGCTCGATGCGAGTTTCTTAATTGTTCGTTGTAATCTAAGTTTGATAAAGATCCCTCAATCGCATTTTATGGAAAGTAAACTGCTTGGTGTTGATTGGACAGTGGCATATTGGCCGTCATCCCATCTGGATTCTGAACTTAAGTTTAGCCGATGCATTCTCAACGACTCTTCATTTTTTGGCTTGACCTTGAATGAATTAAAACTTAATCAATGTAAGTTACATGAAGTCAATCTAAGAGGCGGTTATTTTTCAAATTCATCAATGACTTACTGTGATTTTACGAACAGTTTATTTATGCATACTAATTTGCAAAATGTAGACTTTAGCCAGTCATCAAATTTCAATATTAATGTGTTAGAAAATAAAATATCGAAAGCTAAGTTTCCCCAGTATGAAGCATTGAGTTTATTGTCGAGTTTAGACACAGAATTGGTCGATTAAGGGGATGAGCGGCGAGCTACGAGTTATGGGCTGCGAGCTACAAGTTACGGGCGATAGGTTGTAGGCTGTAAAAAAAAGTGATGAACTTAAACTGGGTTAAGCCCATCACCTCCTAAAGTACTAGCAGATTATTTAAACACTCTCTGACGAACTTTTTCTAGTTGTTCAAGTATTTTATCAAGGCGATCAGGGTGAACCATAAACTCTTGGAATCCTTTCATACCTGCTTTAGCCATCGCAGGATCAGTATCACGATCATAGAATTGTGCAGTACCCGCTGCTGCATTCAACATTTTCACACCAGTTTGTAAAAACTCATCATCTGCAACTGCTGCTTTATTGTTGGTTGGAATCTGCAGCATTTTTTTGTTGATAAGTTCCTGATTTTCGGCGCGTGCAACAAACTCAAGGAACTTACGTGCATCAACTTTATTGGTCGCTTTAGAAGGAATATGTATCGTATCCATTGGTGCATCTTCTGCCATAGGCACGGCTGCATCGATAGATGGGAACTGGAAGAAGCCCATTTTACCGTCAAGCTCTGCAGGAAACTGCGGGGTAATAAAATTACCAATCAAGTACATAGCGGCTTCACCGTTATATAAAAACGGTTGTGCTTCCTGCCAAGAATAAGCAGCGTGGTTTTCCAGATAATAACCAGGCTCTACTAGCTCTTTCCAATTTTCAAAGGTCTTTTTAACCCGCGGATCGGTATAAGCGATTTTACCTTCCATTAATTTAATATGGAAATCTAGACCATTTGTACGCAAGTTGAGGTAATCAAACCAGCCCGCGGTTGTCCATAGGAATTTACTACCAATAGTAAAGGGTGCGATGTCATTTTTCTTCAGTGTTGCCGCAGCTGATTTTAACTCGTCCCATGTTTTAGGCTCAGCAATATCGTACTTTTGGAAGAGATCTTTACGGTAGTACATACCCCATTGGTAATAAGTATATGGCACACCATATTGTTTACCGTCAACGCTCATCGCAGCCTCGGCAGAGGTAAAATCAGCTTGAAGGTCATTCTTTTTCCAGATATCACTGACATCTTCAAAAAGGCCGCGATCAACGAAGGTTTTCATGCGATTACCCGCATACCAGAAAACCACATCGGGTGGTGACGTAACCAACCAGTTACGGATAGTTGTTTTGTAGGATTCATGGTCATAGAGATTATACTTAACCGTTATATCCGGATTTTCAACTTCGAAACGGCTGATAATCTCACCCCATGCTTCTTTGGGTGCAGGGTCAGAAGCATCGGAGTTAATCACTAGCGTACTTGCATAAGCCGATGTAGCGAGGGTTGCGGTAAGTATTGCCGATGCAGCAATATGTTTTACATATTTCATATTGAGGTCCTTGTTGGCGAGCAAATGCTCGTTGTTATTCAATGAAAATGAGCTGATTAGCTGATTCTCATCATGTTGTGAATATTTATACCTTGCGGTATGTAGATCACTATTTTTTGCCAGCCGGTAACTCAAGCTGGCGTACATGGTTATCCTTTTGTCGCACCTAAGGTTAAACCAGTTATAAAATGGCGTTGCATGGTAAAGAACAAGAGCACGGGTGGAACCGCGGCAACAACAGCACCGGCAGACATAAATTGCCATGACGATAACCACTGTCCCTGCAGTGAACTTAACCCAGCGGTAACCGGACGGACTTCATCACTCTGCACTAATACTAAGGCCCAGAAAAAATCATTCCAAATAAAGGTAAATACCAATACGGCAAGCGCCGCTAATGCAGGACGTACCAGAGGTAATACTATGTGCCAGAATATTTTCCATTCACTGACCCCTTCAACCCGCGCAGCTTCAATCAATGCATCTGGAATGCCAACAATAAAGTTGCGCATAAACAGCGTACAGAAACCGGCTTGGAACGCGATATGGAACACAATGAGCGCCCAATGCGTATCGTAAAGCCCTAAGTCGATGGTCAAATCACGCACCGGAATCATCAATATCTGAAAAGGGACAAAGTTACCTCCGATAAAGGCGGCAAAAATCCAAACATTGCCTTTAAAGTTATACTTTGCCAGTGCAAAACCGGCTAAGGTCGACAGTGCGACCGCACCGGCAACCGCAGGCAGAGTAATAAGCAAACTGTTAAGCAGATACTGTCCCATCGAAGTGGATACAAATACCTCGGTATAATTTTCAATAAAATTAAACGACTCCGGCCAACCCCAGTAATTACCCTTATTAATATCTTCTATCGAGCGGATAGAGGTCATCATTACGGCAATTAACGGCAATAACCACAGCACTATCGAAATAGGCAAGGCAACGCGGTAGCTTATATTAGCAAAGCGGCCTGATTTTTTTATTGGTTTAGGAAACATTATTTTTCACTCCTCAGCATACGCCATAAGAAATAAGCGATATAAACACCCATAATTAAGAACAACACAACGGATACCGCAGCACCGTAACCCATGCGGTAGTTAAAGATCGATTCTTCATACATTTGGTAGGCAAGTACTGACGAACTGCCCCATGGGCCGCCCGCAGTCATGGTTGCCACGAGGTCAAATGAACGTAAAGCACCAATAATAGTCACCACAATCGCAATAAAGGTTGCAGGTCTTAGTTGAGGCAGCACCACATACCAGAGCATTTTGAATCTTTTAGCGCCATCTAAACGCGCGGCTTCTAATTGTTCAGCATCAAGATTATTAAGCCCGGTCATATAAAGGATCATACAGTAAGCTATCTGCGGCCAAAGACCCGCAGCAATGATCCCGAAAGTGACATAATCCTCGTTCGCCAGAATCGCTATCGGCTCAAAACCCAATGCGCCTATAACAATATTAAACAGCCCAAAACTAGGATCATAGAACCATGCAAACACTAAACCTACCACCACTTGGGAGATAACAAAGGGAAAGAAGAACAGCGATTTGACGATCCGAATACCTTTAACTTGTTGATTTAAAAAAAGTGCAATCAGCAGACCAATGGGTGGCGCAAGCATATAAAAAATTAGCCATAATAAGTTATTTTTCAAAGAGGTATAAAAAGCTTCAGAATCAAATAGTTCGACATAGTTGCCAAAACCGACCCAGGTTTTTTCTCCCATACCGTCCCAGTTGTAAAAGCTTAAGGAAATACTGGATAAGATGGGATACAACACATAAACAGAAAAAATTATCATTGCCGGCGCTAAAAACAGCCATGGGGATAATTTTGCACTAATTCGCCTTTTTTTTCTAACCGAAGGCAATCGGCTTGTTGGGTACGTTGTTTTCACTGAACACTCCACCTTTCCGAGTTTCGAGACTTGATAATTATCATCATCTTTGCGATTAATCTTCACATAAAAATTAAATTCAATTTTCATGAAAGGTCACAACAAACATGATGGGTTAATGATGGTAAAATCTAACTTAACCTTTAAAACACATTTAATGTTCCTGAAAACATGGCTACAAAGTCAACGAGGGCAATATAAGTCAATTGGACAAGACATTGATACTGGTTATCAATGGCTTCGCAAACAAAGTCACAAAATGAGCTCTAAAAATTCCATAAATATGAGTCAGATCAACAAATCAATATTATTGACTAACAAATTTTAACAAAAAGCATATCTTGAGAACCACATTAGCTACCAGTATATAAATTATCCATTAAAAGGAGCCCGTAATGGAAGACATTACACTTAAGAAGGTCATTAAACGTTTCGACGATGTGCAAACTATCCATGGTATTGATTTAGAAATAAGTCATGGTGAATTTGTGGTCTTTGTTGGGCCGTCCGGCTGCGGTAAATCAACCTTACTGCGACTGATCGCCGGCCTTGAAGATATTACGGAAGGTGAAATTTATATTGGCGGCAAACTAGTCAACGATATTGATCCCGCTGAGCGCGGTGTCGCCATGGTATTCCAGTCCTATGCCCTTTACCCGCATATGACGGTTGAAGAAAATATGGGCTTTGGCTTAAAAATGAACGGCCACAGTAAAGAAACCATTTCTAAACAAGTCAACCTTGCTGCAAAGACACTTAAGCTTGATACGCACCTTAAACGTAAACCCAAAGAGCTTTCCGGAGGACAGCGTCAACGTGTCGCTATTGGCCGGGCTATCGTTCGTGATCCTCAGGTATTCCTGTTTGATGAGCCGCTGTCTAACCTCGATGCTGAACTTCGTGTGGAAATGCGTTTGCAAATAGCCAAACTTCACCAAGAGCTGAAAAATACTATGGTTTACGTGACCCATGATCAGGTCGAAGCAATGACACTGGCAGACAAAATTGTGGTACTGCGTGAAGGTCGTATCGAACAAGTCGGCTCACCGCTACAGCTGTATCATACACCAGTAAACGAATTCGTTGCAGGGTTTATCGGCTCTCCAAAAATGAACTTTATTCCAACAACGGTAACCGCCGCAAGCGATGACAGTCTTACCCTGACCACTCAGGATAATCAGAAATTAATTATTCCTACACCAAAAACAGGCGTAAAGATCGGCGATCCAATTACTTTCGGTATTCGACCTGAGCATCTGCTTATTCATGGAGAAGCTGAAATCAAGCTAACATTCAACAGCGAAGTTGTTGAGCGTTTGGGTAACAGTACTTATATGTACGGTCAATCTTCGGGCGTTGATAACTTTACCGTGCACCTGCCGGGCGATCAGGAAGTTAAAAAATTCGAGATGCTGCAACTTAGCTGTACTAGCGACAATATTCATCTGTTTGACGGGCAAGGTGTCTGCATCACTAACTGATCCAATCAGAAAAAATTAAATAGTTTTTTAGCAATGTTAAAACGGGTTTTTATGTTTTAGCGAATTTTTGAAGGTTCGCTTTTTTGTTGGAAAAGAGTTTTAACTTAGTGGCTATATAAAGATTGAATTATCCGTTAATGCTAACTTTTTAAAAAATAATGTCATCAGTGACAATCGCTAAACAAGAGTCAATATAAAGCAGGGTTGAGTATCTATATCTAAATTTTTATTAAAATACAGAGGAGAGAATAAATGCAAAATAACCTTTCTAACTCAAAAATGGCTGCTGCGCTTGTCACTGCGTTTGGCGGTGTGCAAAACATCGAAGGACTTGATGCCTGTCTAACGCGTCTAAGAATTTCGGTTAAAGAAACAAAAAAGGTAGATCAAGCTCGCCTCAAAGAACTTGGCGCACTGGGGGTTGTGGTCGTTGGCAATGTTATTCAAGTATTATTAGGTACCCAGTCCGATGTTTATAGAAAAGAGATGCAAGATTGGATAGAGTCTAATCCAAAAATGGGGATTGGCGGTGATTTAGTTGCCGCATTTGGGGGGAAAGACAATATCATGGCACTGGATGCATGCCTTACCCGTCTAAGGGTCTTGGTTAAAAAAATAAAAGCGGTAGATCAAGTAAAATTAAAAGAACTCGGTGCTGATGGCGTGGTCGTTCAGAGTACAGATAAAAAAATTCAAGCCCTTTTTGGTCGAGAATCTAATGATCTTAAAGAAGCAATGAAAGCTTGGATTAGGCAATGCTGATTAAGTTATGCTGAGAATCCCCTGCAAAAAATGAGAGACTAGCAGCTATGCTGTTAGTCTCTCATTTTATATGACCCTGTCCATACCTGCTTCAATCGCTCACCTGTTGATTACTCTGCAGCTTTTTAACTGCATTACATCACTCTGTTAAACATTCTTTAATTAGCTACATTAGCCAGCCATATAAGGCTATTGAGGATCAACTTGTTGATTGGATTGTTGCGCTTCGCATAGTTGTTAAGCAAAGCAGATCAATTAAAACCGAGTACGCCTAAGGCGAGACCGCTAAAAAAGTAAGAGTATGCATTTAATCTGCGCAGCCTAACTACTTTTAACGGGTTATCTCAGAATCTACCCGTTGATGTTATAACAACTCAAAGAGTTTTTAGATGAACAGCCTAATACCGTTTTATTTTTTGTTTGACTCCTGCAGGCTATTCAATAAGTAACTTTTCAATTTGCTTAAGCAGCACCTTAATTTTTTGCTCATTAGCCTGCGCCGGCCGATAAGCTTGAGTACTTTTCCGCTCAATCAACTCGGTCACAATAGATTCATGCTGGTAGGTCTTTGCGGTTTTCTCTGCCACACTAAAGGCAAGTAACACAGCACGCTCGCCAATGGTTAAAAAGTCCTGCTTAATAGTGGTCAGTGGTGGCGTGAAATAAGCGCTATCGACGGTATCATCGAAACCAATAACTGATACTTGCTGCGGTACGCTTAAATTAAATTCATTTAATGCCCTTAGTACACCCAGTGCCATTTGGTCATTAGCCACCAGCACACCATCAAAATAGCGACCATCACTGAGTGCTTGAAGCGTGCACCGATAGCCACTACTAGCCCGCCAGTCTCCTTCAAACTGATTAATTATTTTGCTGCCAGCATCCTCTTTTATAACATCTAACCAGCCCTGCAGCCGAAGTCTCGAGGCACTGGAACCATTCGGACCTGTAATCGCTAATAAACGTTTCCTGCGCAACGACAGCATTAATTCAGCCGCTATTTTTGCCCCATTGTAGCTAGCACCTGATACAGTATTAACCTGGCTATCTGGTGGCACATCAATAAACACAAAATGAATACTCGAATACTGCGCAACCAACATTTCAGCATTATCCTTGTTCACTGGAATATTCATAATAATGAATTCCACACGTTGCGCTTTGAGATCGTCTATTGCTGCCGTTATTTTGTCAAAGGCAGGATCAGCAATAACTGATAAGGAAGTACCATAACCCAGATTTTTTGCCTGCTTACGAACACCATTAGCAAGCAATGATGCACCATGTAACAAAATATCTAGTGTCACCAGACCGATCATTTTTGACTTTGCCCGGCCTAATATTTGCGCCCCTTTATTTGGGATGTAGCCCAGTTCTTTAATGGCCGCATTAATTTTTTCTCTCGTTTCGGGTGCAACATTCAACGAGCCATTGGTGACACGAGAAACGGTTTGCGTCGATACGTTGGCCAGCTTAGCTACGTCCTTAAATGTCACATTCATTATCTGCCCCCAACCCTTTTAAATTATAATATTGCACCCTGCTCGAGACTATCACCTGAGACTGCATTAGTTGTTATTATAGCTTTTCTTATATTCCAATAAACAATAAATCATCTTTATTTTCTCTTACCATTATGCCGAAAAACGACCAAGGAATAGTATCAAAACTCAAGCAATGACTTTTCACCAAGTTAATTGCTCGCATTTTTTTGCTATTAGTGCCCTGAATACCATCGGCAAAGAACGGCTATTTGATGATACCTTTGAGTTGCCAGATGCGACAATCCACAAGCCGAAAGCTCTTTTTTACATCCACTTGACTATACACTTTAAAGACAAATATGCCGGAAAATATGTTTCCGAAAACAAAAAAAATGACTTAGCGCACAAAAAATAAAATTAGACTGGATCTATAACACATTTATTGGCTCATTGATTGTTTAAAAAATCCCATATGTGAGAATATTATTACATATGTTTACGCAAACAAAACCTAGAGGATCAAATGAAAAATATCATTCACCTTACCAGCAAAGACTGCAGCTTGATCATCAAGGTTGAAAGTACCCCTGAAATACTTCATTGGGGGCCGAAAATAAATCAGATTGATCCCGATATTCTGCTTGCTACCGAGCGCCCTATTCCCCAAGCCCGCCTTGATGTTGATGTGCCGCTGTCTTTATGCCCTCAGTTAGGCAGTGGCTATTTTAATGCACCCGGTCTGGAAGGTCATCGTGAAAGTTTTGACTGGGCGCCTGTTTTTGAAGTATTTGATCAGGATCTAACAGCGCAATCGGTGGTTTTTAAACTACAGGATAAGGTTGCTAAACTACAGTTAGAAATTGAAATAAAACTTGATTTTGAAAGTAATGTTATCCAAAAACGCATTAAAGTTATTAACACCGGTGAGACTAAATATTCTTTAACCAAACTTTCTTCTACCCTGCCCCTGCCAAACCATGCGAATGAACTGATGTCTTTCCACGGTCGTTGGAGTCGTGAATTCCAAACCCATCGTCAACGTTTCGACCATGGTGGTTTCATGCAGGAAAACCGCAGAGGTCGAACTTCTCACGAAAATTTCCCCGGACTGTTTGTCGGCAGCGATCATTTTAATGAACAAAACGGTCAAGTTTGGGGCTTTCATTTAGGCTGGAGTGGTAACCACCAACTGCGCGCAGATGTGAAAAGTGACGGCCGCCGTTTTGTTCAAGCGGGTGAATTATTACTCTCCGGAGAAGTTGTTTTAGCTGAATCTGAAAGTTATACCACTCCCTGGTTATACGCCACTTACAGTGCAGCGGGTCTTAACGGTATTTCCGAACACTTCCACCGTTTTGTGCGTGATAATATTATTAAATTCCCCGTGGATAAACCCCGCCCGGTTCACCTTAATACCTGGGAAGGTATCTATTTCGAACATGATCCACAATATATTATGAAGATGGCAGATCAAGCCGCTGTAATGGGGGTTGAACGCTTCATTATTGATGATGGCTGGTTTGTTGGTCGTCATGGTGAACGCGCGGCACTCGGTGATTGGTACCTTGATAAGCAAAAATATCCAAATGGTTTAGAGCCGGTTATTAAACACGTCAACGATCTAAATATGGAGTTTGGTCTGTGGGTTGAACCGGAAATGATCAGCGAGGAATCAATGCTGTACCGTGCTCATCCTGATTGGGTGCTGGAATTACAAGGTTACCATCAACCCTCTGGTCGCTGGCAATATGTGCTGAATTTACAAAATAAAGAATGTTTCGACTATCTTTTTGAACGCTTAAACGATCTCTTAACAGGTTACAATATCGCTTATCTAAAATGGGATATGAACCGTGAGTTAGTACAGCCTGGCCACCAGGGTAAAGCGGCGGTCAGTGGACAGACTAAAGCCTTATATGCATTGCTTGATAAATTATTAGCGGCCCACACGGACGTTGAAATTGAATCCTGTTCATCGGGCGGCGGGCGCATTGACTTTGAAATTCTCAAACGTACTCATCGTTTCTGGGCATCGGATTGTAATGATGCATTAGAACGTCAAACTATCCAACGCGGCATGAGCTACTTCTTCCCGCCGGAAGTGATGGGCACCCATATTGGCCCGCAGGAAAGTCATACAACACGCCGTGTTCATCATATCAATATGCGCGGTATGACAGCCTTAAGCGGGCACATGGGAGTGGAATTGGATCCCGTTAAAGTGCCTGCCGAGGAAAGGCAAGCCTTTGCTAAATATATCGCACTGCATAAACAATACCGTCACTTATTACACAGTGGTCGTAGCTTCCGTATTGATACTGCTGATGATCGTCAAAATATTTATGGCATCCATAATGACGATGAAATGCTGATCACCGTCTGTCAATTAACCATGCCCGATTATGCACTGCCGTCACCACTGCGCATTAGCGGCATCGATACAAAGGCTCAGTATCAGGTTAAGGTAGTTGAGACCCCTGAAAACAGCTTCCAATTAATGAAGCAACGCCCTAAATGGTTAGATAAAACCCTCATTTTAAGCGGTGAAAACCTGAAAGAAATCGGGCTGACCTTGCCTATTCTTGATCCGGAAGCAGCGCTCATGCTGCACCTGAAAAAACAATAAAGCATTTTTGCCGGCTGCCTAATGGGGTAGCCGTTTTTTTGGTGGTCTATTTTGACTAGCGTTTTGCAGGTTATATTCCTAATTTGTTGCTGCATTTCGACTCGCTAAGGGGATAACCTGCAACAATTAGCGCCATTAACAAACAGGGAAGAATAGCGTTTTTCCTGCAGTATTTATAACCAAACATTTGGGGGGATTTAGTATGAAAGTATTAGTCACAGGCGGAATGGGCTACATAGGCAGCTTGACCTGCATACAAATGATTACAGCTGGTATCGAGCCCATTATTGTCGATAATTTAAGCAACAGTAAATTGACCGTATTAGATCGTATTGAAGCATTAACGCAAAAACGTCCGGTTTTTTATTCAGGTGATATTCGTGATCAGTCTCTTTTAGAGCGTATTTTCAGCGAGCACCATATTGACTCGGTTATTCACTTTGCCGGACTCAAATCCGTCGGTGAATCGGTACAGAAACCACTCGATTATTATGATAATAATGTAAATGGATCGCTGGTGCTGGCGCGTGCGATGCGCAAAGCCTGCGTAAAAAGTTTGGTCTTTAGCTCATCAGCAACCGTTTACGGGGATCCTGAAATCGTGCCGATCACTGAAAGCTCACCAACGGGCGCAACGACTAATCCCTACGGCCGCAGTAAATATATTGTTGAGCAGTGCCTGTCTGACTTGTTTGCCGCAGAGCCCGATTGGAGCATCAGCTTACTGCGCTACTTTAATCCTGTCGGCGCACATCCATCGGGCACTATCGGTGAAGATCCACAAGGGATCCCAAATAATTTAATGCCCTTTATCGCACAAGTTGCGGTCGGACGCCGTGAATCGTTAGCCATCTTTGGTGATGATTACCCAACACCAGATGGTACAGGTGTACGCGATTATATCCACGTACTGGATCTCGCAGATGGGCATATTGCCGCACTTAAAGCCGTGGGTAATAAACCTGGCTTACATATTTACAATTTAGGCACAGGTAAAGGCAGCAGTGTATTAGACATGGTCAATGCTTTTTCTGATGCTTGTGGTAAACCCGTTCCTTATCATATTTTACCGCGACGCGCCGGTGATATTGCACAGTGCTGGGCTGATCCAAAAAAAGCAGAAAAAGAGCTGAGTTGGAAGGCAAGCCGCACGATCATCGAGATGACTGAAGATATATGGCACTGGCAATCCAATAATCCACAGGGTTACCCGGAAGCTTAACCATTATTTGTTGCCTGCTAGAAACTTTCACCAGCACTATTAGCAAGTGGTGCAACATACACAAGAGGACACTATGACAACAAGCGCTTTTAACCCTATAGACCACCCACACCGTCGTTATAATCCACTGACGGGACAATGGATTTTAGTCTCTCCGCACCGGGCGAAACGTCCCTGGAGTGGTCAAGATGAAGCACCTGCAACCACCATATTAGCAAGTTACGATAAAGGCTGTTTTTTATGTCCCACCAATGAGCGTATTTCCGGTGATAAAAACCCTGATTACGCTGGCACTTATGTTTTTAACAATGACTTCGCTGCGTTAATGCCTGATTCACCCGATGCACCTGTTTCTGATAATCCTTTGTTTAAGACGCAAGGCGTACGCGGGTTAAGTCGCGTTATCTGTTTTTCACCGGATCACAGTAAAACACTCCCTGAGCTACCAGTGAATACAATTCGCAAGGTTATCGATACCTGGAACGAGCAGATTGAAGAGCTGGGTAAAGATTATTTATGGGTACAAGCGTTTGAAAATAAAGGCGCCGCCATGGGTTGTTCACAGCCACATCCGCACGGACAAGTATGGGCAAATAGCTTTTTACCCAATGAAATTGAACGTAAAGAAACCTTATTAAAAGCTTACTCTGACGAACATGGCTCAAACCTGTTAATGGATTATGTGCAAGCCGAGTTACAGGATGGTGAACGCACCGTGGTTGAAACTGAGCATTGGCTGGCAGTTGTTCCCTACTGGGCGGCATGGCCATTTGAAACTATGTTGTTACCGAAAACTCCTATTCGCCGCATGAGTGAATTAACAGATGCACAACGCGATGATTTAGCACTCGCCATTAAAAAACTGACCTGTCGTTACGATAATTTATTCCAATGCTCATTTCCCTATTCTATGGGCTGGCACTATGCACCTTTCTTTGAAGCAGGCAAAAATATCGACCATTGGCAGCTGCACGCACTGTTTTACCCGCCACTGTTACGTTCAGCGAGCGTCCGTAAATTTATGGTCGGTTATGAAATGTTAGCCGAGAGTCAGCGTGATTTAACCGCCGAACAAGCGGCACAGAAGTTACGTGATATGAGTGATATCCATTACCTGGAAAGTTAGTACAAAATAATAACAAAAAACGTATTTTTTGAGCCTTAAAAATTGAGAGAAAATGATGATTAGTTTAATTGAAAATGTAAAAAATGCTTTTATTGAGCAGTTTAATTACTTAGCAACCAATATTATTCAAGCACCAGGTCGGGTTAATTTAATCGGTGAGCACACGGATTATAATGATGGCTTTGTTTTACCTTGCGCTATTAACTATCAAACTATGGTGGCTGCCGCTAAACGTCAAGACAACATAATTCGTGTTGTCTCTGTTGATTACGGCAATGCGATTGATCGCTTTGATATAACACAACCGATTGAATTTAATGAAAATAAAATGTGGGCCAATTATGTGCGTGGCGTGGTTAAATGTTTGCTCTCCAGAGGCTTTAAATTTCAAGGTGCGGATATCGTGGTCAGCGGTAATGTCCCCCAGGGTGCAGGCTTAAGCTCATCAGCTTCCTTAGAAGTGGTGATCGGGCAAACATTCAAAACACTCTATGACCTTGATATTAGTCAGGCAGAGGTCGCATTGAATGGTCAGCAGGCAGAAAATGAATTTGTGGGTTGTAATTGCGGCATTATGGATCAGCTTATTTCCGCACAGGGCAAAAAAAATAACTCGCTGTTAATTGATTGTCGTTCACTGCAGACCAAAGCGTTTCCTATGCCGGATAATTTATCAATAGTGATTATCAACT
This sequence comes from Psychromonas sp., assembly GCA_047629075.1. Taxonomy (GTDB): domain Bacteria; phylum Pseudomonadota; class Gammaproteobacteria; order Enterobacterales; family Psychromonadaceae; genus Psychromonas. Next base: position 31,695 of record JBLHWW010000014.1, read on the forward strand.
CCAATAAAAAACGTGGGCTAGTGGACAGTGAATACAATACACGACGACTTCAATGTGAAGAAGCTGCGCGAGTATTCGGCGTAAAGGCGTTACGCGATGTGAATGTTGAGCAGTTTAATGCGCGTATTGCAGAATTAGATGACGTTGTCGCACAACGTGCGCGTCATGTTATTACCGAAAATGCACGTACATTACAGGCAGCACAAGCGTTAAGTGACAATAATATTATTCTGATGGGCAAGTTAATGGCAGAATCCCATGCCTCTATGCGCGATGATTTCGCTATCACAGTATCCGAAATCGATAAACTGGTTGATATTGTGAAAACAGAAATTGGGGATCAAGGTGGCGTACGTATGACCGGTGGTGGATTTGGTGGCTGCATTGTGGCCTTGATCCCAAGTGAACTGGTTGATGGCGTGAAAGCGGCCGTGGTTAGTCAGTACTGTGCAGCGACAGGATTAAACGCGTCTATTTATGTTTGTCATGCCAGTGATGGTGCTGGCATTGTCTCAGAAGAGTGATTTAACAGAGAAAATAAGATGACCCTAAGTCGAGCAGAACAGTTACAGAAAAGCATGACCATTGATCCCGCTTTTGATGGACAACCCGCTAACCTTTTTGTTTTAAAAAACAGGCTGGGTATGCGTATCACACTGATGGATATTGGTGCGACTTGGTTAAGTTGCGAAATTCCTGTTGGCGATCAAATGCGCGACGTCATTATTGGTGTTTCGACTATGCCAGAGCATTTGCGACAGACAGCTTATCTTGGCGCAACGATTGGCCGCTTTGCGAACCGACTTAGCGACGGACAATTTGAAATTAGCGGGCAACATTATCAACTTGATACCAATCAAGGGGATAATACCCTGCACGGTGGCGAGATTGGTTTTGATAAGTGCCGCTGGCATGCACAGCAGCTGCATGATCGGTGCGTCACTTTTACGCTGCTATCCAAAGATGGCGACCAGGGTTTCCCAGGGAATCTGAAGGTTAAAGTCACCTACCGACTAAGCGATGACAATCAGTTATCAATTGATTATTGGGCCGTAACGGATAAAGCTTGCCCCCTGAGCTTGACCAATCATGCTTATTTTAATTTGATGGGCGAATCCGAGCAAAGCTGTTTACAGCATCGGTTGTTTATTGCCGCCGAGCAGTATCTGCCGGTGAATGAAACGGGCATTCCGATCGGGCATATGAAGCGCGTTGCGGGCAGTAGTTTTGATTTTAGAGCGCTAAAAAAAATAGGTCAGGACTTCTTAAGTTGCCAGGATCAAAAGATAGTCGGGGGTTATGATCACGCATTTTTAATCAACAAGACGCATCAGGATGGCAGAAAAGTAGCGGCGAGATGTGTTTCACCGGATAAAAAAGTGACCCTTGAAATAAAAACCACTCAACCTGCCCTGCAGCTGTATACGGGAAATTATTTAGGCGGGACCCCGAACCGTTCCGGGGGGGCCTATAAAAACCTATCGGCATTGGCGCTGGAAACGCAATTTTTACCCGACGCACCCAATCACCCGGAATGGGATCAGCCCAGCTCAATATTATTGCCTGATGAGGTATACGCCCATCAAACGTCTTATCTATTTACTGTTGCCGATTAACGGCTGTCTCGTTAACGTAATAAAAAATATAGAATTAATGCCGTGCGACCAAGCCACTTCTGACTTATGTCTGAACGGATATTTTAATAGTATATAAAACACTGAAAGTAAAAAGGTTGGTGTTTTCTTTTTTAGGAAGAATAAAATGAGAGACTTTTCAGAAATAATTAAAGCCCGTGACTGGGAAAACCATGAGGTGACACACCAACATGTTGTTCAAGCACATGCACCTTTACACGCTTTTCACTCAAAACAAGCCGCACTTGAGCATCAAGACTCAGAATTTCAACAATTATTAAATGGCCAATGGCGCTTTCAGTTATTTGCTAAACCGGAAGCCGTCCCTAATCATTGTATTGAGATTGATTTTGATGATAGCGCTTGGTCCGATATCACTGTGCCGGGTAACTGGCAGCTGCAGGGTTACGATAAGCCTATTTATACCAATGTAAAATATCCCTTTGCGGATAATCCACCTTTTGTACCCGCTGATAATCCGACCGGCGTGTACCGCTTAAATTTCACTTTGCCAACCGCCTGGGAAGAGCGTAAAAACACGGTCATTTTTGATGGGGTCAACTCGGCTTTTCACCTTTGGTGTAATGGTATTTGGGTCGGTTATTCTCAAGACAGCCGTTTACCCGCAGAATTTGATTTAAGCGGCCATCTGCAGACGGGAGAAAATCAGTTAACCGTGATGGTATTACGTTGGTCCGACGGCTCCTATCTTGAAGATCAGGACATGTGGTGGTTGAGCGGTATTTTTCGCGATGTCAGCCTGCTCAGTAAACCACTTATCTCTATCCGTGATATTACCGTCAGCACAGATTTAGACGCCTGCTTTAATAATGGCAGTCTCAATGTGGTCACTTATCTGAGTCAACAATGTCGCGAATACACAGCGCAGATACAGCTATTTGATGCGCAATGTCAGCCCGTCACCGAGCTTGTCAGCGCCCCCTTTGGCGAACGAATTATTGACGAGAAAGGCGCAGCAAACGATCGAGCCGAACATAAAATTGCACTACAATCACCGCATAAATGGAGTGCAGAATCGCCTTATTTATATCGTGTCGTTATTTCGCTGCTCAATAATGAAGGTGAAGTTGTCGACAGTGAAGCTTATCAGGTCGGTTTTCGGGTTGTTGAAATTAGCAATGGTCAGCTTAAACTCAACGGTGAAGCATTATTAATTCGCGGCGTTAACCGCCACGAGCATCATCCCGAAAAAGGTCATGCTCTTTCCTATGACGATATGCTTATCGATATTAAGCTGCTTAAACAGAATAATTTTAATGCGGTGCGCACTGCGCATTATCCCAATCACCCACTATGGTATGAATTGTGCGATCAATATGGCCTGTATGTTGTTGATGAGGCTAATCTTGAAACCCATGGACAATTCCCTATGTCACGTTTGTCCAATGATCTTAGCTGGTTAAATGCTTATATGCGCCGCATGACACGGATGGTTGAGCGTGATAAGAACCACCCTTCTATTATTATATGGTCATTAGGTAATGAATCCGGTCTTGGTCATCATCATCATGCCATGTATCAGTGGACTAAACTCAAAGATCCAACTCGCCCTGTGCAGTATGAAGGTGGCGGTGCAGACACTGCAGCCACGGATATTATCGTGCCGATGTATGCCCGCGTAAATAAAGACATTACCCTGCCTAATGCATCCGATGTAGTGCCTAAACTGGCGATTAAAAAATGGCTGTCAATGCCCGATGAACAGCGCCCTTTGATCCTCTGTGAATATGCACATGCCATGGGCAACAGCTTAGGCAGTTTTGATAAATATTGGCAGGCTTTTCGTGAATATCCTCGTCTGCAGGGCGGATTTATTTGGGACTGGGTTGATCAGGGGTTAACTAAAATCGATGCTAATGGGGATCATTACTGGGCATACGGTGGCGATTTTGGCGATAAAATAAACGATCGACAATTTTGTATTAATGGCCTTGTCTTCCCCGACAGGAGTCTACACCCAACCCTTTATGAAGCCAAAAAAGCACAGCAATTTTATCAATTTAGCCTGGTTGATGGTGATCAGCTCAAGGTTAAAGTCGACAGTGAAAATTTATTTGTCGAAAGTGTTGATGAAACACTTTGCTGGTCGGTCACAGAAGCCGGTTATGTTATAGCCTCGGGTGAGATGGAATTACATATCGCGGCCAAAAGTTCACAAATTTTAACCTTACTTGAAAGCTACCCCGAACAAAAAATAGGCTGCGACTATTTCCTTAATATTGAGATCATACTCAATAAGAATAAACCTTGGGCTGCGACAGGTTTTGTCGTGGCCACCGAGCAAGTTGCATTAGCATCAATCGCACAGTTACAGAATGTGCCCTTGATTGAGTCAGGCGCGCCAAAACTGAGCGAAGACCAAGAAAAGATCACCATTGCAGGCGTAGAATTTGTGCTTGAAATAGACAAACAGCAAGGTGTGATCAGTCAATGGTTAGTGCGCGGTGAAAATAAGCTTTTACAGGGACCCAAAGATAACTTTTTCCGGGCGCCTTTAGATAATGATATAGGCACCAGTGAGGCTGACTGCATTGATCCACATGCGTGGGTGACACAATGGGACAAGGCTGAAATATCTAGCCTAGTATCTCATTGTATCGCGATAGAGGCCGTTACATTGGCTCGGAGTGTGCTTATTAAAGTGGATTTTGGTCACTACGTTGAGAATAAGCTATGTATTGCCAGTCACTGGCAATACACCATAAATAATCGGGGAGAAGTACAGATTGATGTTAACGTTAATGTTGCTAAATCACTGCCACCGCTGCCGCGAATCGGGCTGGAATTGATTCTACCTGATACTGAAAAAGCAGTTAATTGGTTTGGTCGCGGCCCCCATGAAAATTACCCCGATAGGATTTTATCTGCACATATCGCTCGCCATTGCTGCTCTATTGAAGAAATGCATACACCTTATATTTTCCCATCAGAAAACGGTTTACGTTGTGATGTACAGGATGCAACAGTTGGCGATTTAACCGTATCTGGTGATTTTCATTTGGCGGTAAGTCGCTATAGTCAAATGAATATTGCGCAGGCCAAACACGCTAATGACCTCATTAACGACCACCAGCTTTATGTCCATTTAGATGCTTTTCATATGGGCGTGGGCGGCGATGATTCCTGGAGTCCGAGTGTACATCAGGAGTTTCTGTTAAATAAGGAGCACTATCATTACCAAATGATGCTGACATTTAATTAACGGGTAGTTATTATTTTCAATAAACAAGACAATACAGCAATATATTGTCTTGTTTGAGTCCTAAGTGATGACCTCTAAACTGATTGAGCTTTCTTTTTTTTAAATTCACCCAACACTGCCAGCCTTTGTAGCGCATTTGTCTGTGCTTAAGTAATAATGGTTTGACAC
>JBLHWW010000015.1:0-36685 GCA_047629075.1 Psychromonas sp.
CGCCCCCCACACCGGTACCAAGTACCGCAGCAAATACTCTAGATTTCCCCTGACCTGCACCGGTTAATGCCTCACAAAGCGCAAAACAGCGGCTATCATTATCGATATTCACCTTTCGATTGAGCTCTTTTGCCAAATCACGGGCGACATACTGCCCAGTTAAGCAGGGGATATTGGAAGATATCTGTTTCGATGTATAAGTTTCCTGCACCCCGGGCAGACCGATACCGACACTGCCAATACAGGAATATTGTCGGTCTCTTTGTCTTACCAGTTGGCAAATTGTTTGAATAAAATGCGCATAATTATCACCTGGTGTGGCGACTCTAACGGTATTTATCACCCTGAAATCCCGGTCAAAAACCACAATTTCAATCTTAGTCCCCCCGATATCTAAGCCGTAACGCATGGTAATCCTTAACAGTCTCAGTTGTCTATGTTCCATAAAAGCCAGCAAGCTGACATTGCTTCATTTAAGCCGGCTGCTCATTTTAATGATAATAAATTTTATTAAAATCAATATAATGAGTGCAATACAACAATAATTATTGGTATCTAATCCCCTTGCAGCCTACAGTTTAGGTTGGTTAAGGTTAGCGGGTTATATCCTAGACCGTATTCGGCATAAGGTTAATATAAAATCGCCCCCTCAATAGATAAGTTGTCATTAATATTTTGACTGTGTTTATTTTAATTTATTTACATAAATTAACACAGAGGCTGTCGTCACTGCTAACAATTTGAATAAAAAGTGAGTTATGAAATACAACAGAACCCTGATCGTACTCTCTTTAAGCACTTTACTGATGGCATGTAACAGCGGTAGTGATGATACAAAAATGGGCGAATTCAATCTTGCCGTGTCCGATAACCCAGCTGATGCACAAATTGTTAATATTGCCTTTAAGCAAGTTGTGCTTAAAAACTATAAAGGCGCTATCTCTTTTGATGTTTCCGAAGACGGCGGATTAAAGAATGTCGATCTGATTAAAGTTCAAAAAAGCGACATGGAAGTGCTAGTCAGCGTGCAATCTATTCCGGTGGGTGAATACCAGATGTGTGTCTACATGGAAAAAATGAGGACCCAAATAATGACGCCAGTTCATATGTTAAGACAATGAATGGCAGTATTGCCGGACTAACAGCAATGGTTCCTGTGGTGGCGTTGGAGCTGAAGATTCGACTATAGGCCGTTTGTTTATTAATAAGAAATTTACCATAGCAGCAGGCAGTAACAATTTTGTAGCAGAATTGGATTTATTGAAAATTTTGCAGGGTCCTAAAGGAGGTAAAACTTATTGGACTCTTAAACCAGCGGGCATTGAACTGATTAACTTATCTAATGTTGGCAGCATCTCCGGTGAAATCAGCATAAATACGAGTATAGACTGTGACGAAAACGCTGGGCACGCAGTATATTTATACCCAAGCGACACATCCGTAGCTAATATGTCTGACTTTAGAGATAATGTAGTTGCACCTGCAATAGCACCGATCGCTTCTGCTTGGGCCAATACGATTAATGACGATATCACTCAAGGCTATAACTATGGGTTCGGTTTTGTGGTTGCCGGCAGCTATAGCTTAGGTTATACCTGTACAGCACAGAATGATGATCCGAAACTGGCTAATGAAGAAACTTTCTTTATCCATTCAGCTAGAGATTCAGTAGAAGTCACAGCAGAAAACCCAACAACTGTCGCTACTTTTTAGCAGATTTAGTAACTTGGATCTGAAACAAGAGTAAAAAAAGACAGTACAATCAAATTGTCCTGTCTTTTTTTATAGCATTCTTTTTACTGGCTAAAATACAGATTAAGCGAATAACATCTTACTGATAGTGCGCACACCGTGGCCTTTACCACCCGCTGCCCACAAACCATTTGCACTCAGCTGATAACTGCCCGAGAGATCAAAATGTACCCAATTTGATTGTGGTTTAATAACAAAATTAGCTAAAAATGCGGTCGCAGTTGAAGCACCTGCCATACCCTCAGCACTGTGAATATTTGCAATATCAGCAAATGAGGAGCTAATTTGCTGGAGATGAAACTCTTCAAAGGGTAAACGCCACAGTAATTCATTTTCCTCCTGAGCACAGCGACTTGCGAGCTTGGCCAGTTGATCATCCATGCTTAATACGCAGTTATAATCACGCCCGACAGCCATTTTAGCGGATCCGGTTAAGGTTGCCGCATCAATAATAATTTGCGCGTTATCTTCCTGCGCTGCAATCAGACCATCGGCCAACACTAAACGCCCTTCAGCATCACTGTTTAACACTTCAACCGTTACGCCATTCTTATAAGTGATCACATCGCCCAATTTATAGGCATGACCGCTGACCAAATTTTCTGCGCAGCACAGGTATAATTTAACCCGCTTATTTAAGCCGTTAACAATAGCCAGTGCTAATGCTCCGGTGAGTGTCGCAGCTCCACCCATATCACTCTTCATTATGGCCATTGAACCGCTCGGTTTTAAGCTATAACCACCTGAATCAAAAGTGATCCCTTTACCGACTAAAGCATACTCAACGGCTGCTTCAGGATCACCCGTTGGATTAAAATCCAGTTGTAACATACAGGGCGGACGCTCACTGCCTCGACCAACCTGATAAATTCCCTGATAGTTTTCTCTTAATAAGTCTTCACCTTCGATTATATTATGAGCAATGGTGACACCTTCAGGTAAAACTGATTCGATTAATTTAACCGCTTTCTCACAAAGCACATTAGGCGCTAAAGCTTCGGGCCCAAGATTAATCGTTTCACGTACCCATTCAACAATATATTTTTGCGCCGTAAGGTTGTGTAACTGACTTGGATCCAATTCAGAAAAATCTACATTGGCACCTTTTTTGGCATTATAAAAACCCTGTAAAAATGCCCAACGCAGCTCCTTATCCCAGAGGTCACCATTTAATTTAATACCTTCAAGCGACATATTATCTAACTTGCGAGCCGCTGTTTGAACCTGCTGAAATAAAGGTTTATCTTTATTCAAATGGATAGTTGCATAACCCTCGGAAAAACTCAGCAGAGCCCCTTTCCCCCAGATTGTAGATGCCGCTGCAAAACTTAAAGAAACCGAAAAAACATTGCTCATGTGATTACCTTTTCAAAAAAAAACGCAAGCCGAAGCTTGCGTTTTTAAAAATGATTAAATTAAATTTCGTCAATCCAGCATTGCTGTACGGCTTCTAAAATCCGCTCGCTACAATGGTTAGGATTATCATCAAAATCATCGAGACTCAAAATCCACTCACGCAACGCAGTAAAATGCAGTTGAGTTGGATCTTGCGTTGGGTATTTATCAATCAAAGCTAACGCTATTTCTAAAGAATCTATCCATTTTAATGTCATTTTCATCTCCTCACTAGATTTAATTCCAGCTTAACCTGATATTACGAATGGCTTTCTGACACCATATTAACGGTATATTTAGGAATTTCGACTACTAAATCTTTATTTGTTACGCAGGCCTGACAGCTTAAGCGGGAGTCCGGCTCAAGTCCCCATGCTTTATCCAACATGTCATCTTCCAGCTCATCACTTTCTTCAAGCGACTCAAACCCTTCTCGAACGACAACATGGCAGGTGGTGCAAGCACAGGATTTTTCACAGGCATGCTCAATATGAATGTGGTTTTTTAAGGCAATATCTAAAATAGTATCGCCTTCTTTAACTTCAATCACTAAACCATCAGGACATAACTCTTCATGGGGTAAAAATATTACTTTTGGCATATTAATTGTACCTTCTATCTTTTAAATTAATTAGACGGACTAAATTTGCTCTACTGAGCGACCCGTTAATGCGCTTTTGATTGATGAATCCATACGTAATGATGCGTAGTGATCAGTTAGTTTATCAATCGCTTCAAGTGCTTCTTTAATCGCATGAACATCATCGCCTTTCGCAATTTTAGCCAGCACGTTAATATTATCTTTAATGACTTGATATTCATCTAAGTCAAGCAGCTCAGCACCATCTTTATCAAGTGCCGCTTCAAGATTTTCAATAACACGCTTCACTTCAACTTTTTGTTCAATTAACGTACGCGCCTGCATATCTTTTTCAGCAAAGGTCATGGAATCAGTTAACATCTCCATCACCTGCTCATCGCTTAAACCATAGGAAGGCTTAGCTTCTATGGATGCATGCACCCCAGAAGATTTTTCCATTGCATTAACACTTAATAAACCATCCGCATCAACTTGAAAAGTTACTTTAATATGTGCAGCACCTGCGGCCATTGGTGGGATGCCTGTTAATACAAACCGCGCTAAAGAACGGCAATCAGCAACCATTTCTCGCTCGCCTTGTAAAACATGGATTAACATCGCGGTTTGACCGTCTTTAAAGGTAGTAAACTCCTGCGCACGGGCAACGGGAATAGTTGTATTACGGGGTATGACTTTTTCAACTAACTCACCCATGGTCTCTAAACCTAATGAGAGAGGCAGTACGTCCAATAATAACATTTCTGAATCAGGTTTGTTACCGACTAAAATGTCGGCCTGGATGGCAGCGCCAATAGCAACCACTTTATCGGGATCAATATTGGTTAACAGTTCATTTTTAAAGTAATCAGCCACTTTCTCACGCACTAACGGGACACGCGTTGAACCACCGACCATAACAACTTCCGCTATTTCATCGAGGTTGATTTCAGCATCTCTAACCGCTCGCTTACAGGCACGTAATGTTTTTTGAACCAATTTTTCAATCAGCCCCTCAAAAGTGTTTTTATCAAGCGTACCTGACCATTGCACAGTATTAAGTTTAATCTCAACCTGTTTTTGAGAGCTTAACTGCTGTTTGCTTGCGCGGGCAACCTGTAATAACTCTTGCTGTAATTGTGGCGATATTTCACCGCTAATACCAGCTTCAGATTTAATCCAGTTGACAATGGTCAAGTCAAAGTCATCACCACCAAGGGCGGTATCACCCCCCGTAGCAAGTACTTCAAAAACCCCTGCATGAAGGCGTAAAATAGAGATATCAAAAGTTCCACCCCCTAAATCATAAACGGCAATCACACCCTCTTGCCCGGAATCAAGTCCATAGGCAATAGCCGCAGCAGTAGGCTCGTTTAATAAACGTAAAACATGTAAACCTGCCAAACGCGCGGCATCTTTTGTGCCTTGACGTTGTGCATCGTCAAAATAAGCAGGCACTGTGATGACAACACCATCAAGCTCTCCCTGCATACTCTCCGCTGCACGCAAACTTAATATTTTTAAAATTTCACTTGAAGCTTGAACCGCATTTATTGCACCCGCTCTGGTGTTAATTTGCGCCAAACCACTTTCATGAGCGCTAAGCTGGTAGGGAAGATGAGTTTTATCCAAATCAGCTAATGTCTTGCCAATCAGTCGTTTAACAGAAACTAAGGTATTTAAGGGATCCGTTAAAAGATGTTGCCGTGCATCATGACCGACGCTTATCTGCGTATCACCCTGATCATCTTTTTCACCGTAGTGCACAACGGATGGCAGCATATCTTGTTGCTGATGGTCGACTAATGTAACAGCCCCACCACTACGAACAGTTGCAACCAATGAATTGGTTGTACCTAAATCGATACCAGCCGCTAATTTATGCTGGTGAGGCGCTGCAGATAAACCGGGCTCTGCAATTTGAAGTAATGCCATCGTTTAATATCCTGTTTTCTAGTGTGATACCAAAATAATTAATGAAGTAATCAATGAATACAAAGAAAAAATAAGCACTAACAAGACGCAAGTTAGATTAGAGCGTTATTCTCATTTCATAAATCCTATGCAAGGATTTTGAACAGCTTTAGCTGACCACGAAGTGGTGAAGAACAGGATCTTCTAAATAAAACTCATTACGCAGTTAGGGGTAATTTTAACCAGCAAGGGTGATCACTTTTTTAGTTCTTTTGGCAGTAGCTTTAATCGAACAATTTTTCTTCGATTAAAGCTAATTCAGTTTGAAGTTTGAGCATAAATTTTAATTGTCTGATGCTGTTCGCCGTTGCTTCCAATTCATCATTTTGAAGTTGCACTTCTATCTTTGACTCTAAGTCTGCGACCTGCTGCTGTAATTGCAGTGCAAATTCATCAATTTTATCTTGATCGTCTTCTGTAAATGCAGCGATACTTTCACGCCACTCCATCTGCTGCACCAGAAAAGCAGTATCTTGTAATGTTTTTTGTTCTAACGCGATATCCAGACCTGCCAATAAAAGCAAATATTGTGCACGTAAGCAACTATTTTTTAATGTCTGATAAGCATCATTTATTTCTGTACTTTTCTGCATTGCTTGCAAACGTTCACTGTCGCTTTTCATCACAAATTTATCAGGATGAGTTTGCTTTTGCAGTTCGCGGTAAGTTTCAGATAATCGGGCTTGATCAATTGGAAATATAACCGGAAGAGAAAATAGATCGAAGTAATTCACAATAGTTCCCTAAAAAAAAAAGAGGAAAAATGTAAACATAATTCCTCAGTAAAAATACGATTTATCAGTATGACGGGTTAAAGGCTTAAATTTAAGTGTTATACACTAAAACTTTCACCGCAACCACACTCACCGTCTATATTAGGGTTATTAAATTCAAAGCCTTCATTTAGGCCTTCTTTAACAAAATCTAATTCAGTACCGTCGATATACAGGAGACTTTTTTTATCAACAATAACTTTGACGCCTTTATCGATAAATACTTGATCGTCATCATTAAGCACATCAACGAATTCAAGTACATAAGCCATACCCGAGCAGCCCGATGTTTTAACCGCTAACCGTAAACCAATCCCTTTACCGCGATTAGATAGAAAAGCAGCAACATGTTTTGCGGCCGGTTCTGTCATTGTGATAGCCAAAATTGACTCCAGTTATTAATTCAAATATTTGATATTGGCAAATATCATCAAGATGATACTTGCCAAACCATTTCTATGCGTTCGGATGTTTACTTTTATAATCGCTAATTGCCGCTTTAATAGCATCTTCAGCAAGAATAGAACAGTGAATTTTCACTGGCGGTAAAGCAAGCTCTGCTGAAATTTGAGTGTTAGAAATCGTGGCCGCTTGATCGAGCGTTTTACCTTTGACCCATTCAGTCACTAAAGAGCTCGATGCTATTGCGCTACCGCAACCATATGTTTTGAATTTAGCATCTTCAATCAAACCATTCTCACCAATTTTAAGCTGTAGTTTCATTACATCACCACAAGCAGGTGCACCCACCATGCCGGTTGCAACGCTTTGATCATCTTTGTCAAATGATCCAACGTTACGTGGGTTTTCATAATGGTCTATTACTTTTTCGCTGTAAGCCATGATATATATCCTTTTAGTCTTTTATCTAATATCGTTTGTGAATGTAATTTAGTGTTCGTTCTCTTTGATAACAGTACAATGCTTGTTTTAGAAACCTTGTACTAATATCTAAAAATCTCGATCAAATCGATTAATGTGACCACTCGATACTCTTGATATCGATGCCTTCTTTATACATATCCCATAAAGGAGACATATCACGCAACCGTCCAATATTTTGACGAATAATATTAATTGCGTAATCAATTTCTTCTTCCGTAGTGAAACGGCCGATACTGAACCGAATTGAACTATGTGCCAACTCATCATCACGGCCTATCGCACGTAAAACATAAGAAGGTTCTAAACTTGCGGAGGTACATGCACTGCCTGAAGAAACCGCTAAATCTTTAAGCGCCATCACTAAAGACTCACCTTCAACATAGTTAAAACTAATGTTGATATTACCCGCAATACGGTTTTCTAGAGAGCCGTTAACATACACTTCTTCCATATCATTAACGCCATTTAATAAACGCGTTCTTAATGCCAAAATGCGTTCCTCATCAGAAGCCATTTCTTCCTTGGCAATACGGAAAGCTTCGCCCATTGCCGCTATTTGGTGTGTTGGTAATGTACCACTGCGCATACCACGTTCGTGTCCACCACCATGCATTTGAGCCTCTAGACGCACGCGAGGTTTACGACTGACATATAATGCGCCAATGCCCTTAGGGCCGTAAATTTTATGCGCTGAAAATGACATTAAATCTACTTTTAAAGCTTGGGTATCAATCTCTATTTTACCAACACTTTGCGACGCATCAACATGAAAGATAGTTTTATTTGCACGACACAATTCACCAAATCCGGCTATATCTTGAATAACACCAATTTCATTATTAACGTGCATCAAACTAACCAGCACAGTGTCTGGACGTAATGCCTCTTCTAATTGTTGTGGTGTTACTATGCCATCTTCCTGAGGATCAAGGTAAGTCACTTCGTAACCTTCACGTTCAAGCTGACGACAAGTGTCTAATACTGCTTTATGCTCGGTTTTTGCGGTAATGATGTGCTTGCCTTTTTTTACATAAAAATGTGCAGCACCTTTGATAGCAAGATTATTTGATTCTGTCGCACCGGAGGTGAAAACAATTTCGCGAGGATCTCCGCTAATTAAATCAGCGATTTGCCCACGAGCGATGTCTACCGCTTCCTCTGCATGCCAGCCGAAACGATGCGAACGGGAAGCCGGGTTACCGAACTCGCCACCAGGGGTTAAATATTGCATCATTTTTTCTGCAACACGTGGATCAACCGGCGTGGTTGAAGAATAATCAAGGTAAATTGGTAATTTCATTTGTGTCTCCACTGTGACATATAAGCTTATTAGTGTGAATTAACGTTTAGCTTTTCAGTTTTGTTAAATTTATTATTTTGAATGCCAGAAATATGCTGTACATGATCAGAAGCCATTAACTCTTCAAGGGTAATATTATCTAAAAAGGTACTAATGCGGTCACTCAGCTGAGCCCACAATGAGTGTGTCAAACATTGTACACCGTCTTCCGAACAGCCGCCTTTTCCTTTGCATTTTCTGACGTCTACAGACTCATTGACAGCATCAATAATCATTGCTACTGAGATTTGATGACGCTCTTTGCCCAGTTTATAACCACCACCTGGACCACGAACACTGCTCACCAATTCTTTTTTCCGTAATTTGGAAAAAAGCTGCTCGAGATATGAAAGTGATATCCCCTGACGCGCCGATATATCAGCTAATGGGACAGGGCCCGTATGCTCTTTGATAGCAACATCAATCATTGCGGTCACTGCATATCGCCCTTTTGAAGTTAATTTCATAATGCTTCACTTATATAGTGGGAAAATGAGATATAACAACACTTTCCGTTGACTTCATAGAAGCCATTATAAATACCTGACAAAATTAGTCAAGTAAAAATACCTGACAAAAATACTCAGGTAAATTTACTTGTTTTAGGCGATTCTATTCTTTGCCTGCATCGATTGATTTACTAACCTCTTTTTTTGCTGAATCCACTGATTTTTGGACACTGCTTAAAATCCCCCGCCACATTCTCAGCTCTTTAACTTCGGGACGAGCGCGGTTGAAGAAGCGGCGCAATTTATTCATTACCAAGCCCGGATGTGCAGGAACAATAAAGCCGGTATCCATTAAAGTTTGTTCGAGGTGGTTAAACAATCCTTCAATTTCTTCAGTAAGAGGATATTCCTGTTGCTGCTCAGGGTAAGACTTTGATGCCAAATATTCCATGCGAATCTCATAGCTCAAAGTTTGTACGGCCATTGCTAGATTTAAAGAGCTATAGTCCGGATTTGCAGGAATAAACACATGGAAATGACACTTTTGTAGCTCATCATTAGTCAAACCACTATTTTCACGACCAAACACTAACGCCACGGGGTATTTATTTCCTTCTTGGACAACTTTTCGACCCATTTCACGAGGATCCAGCATAGGCCAGTCCAAAGTACGTGAGCGAGCACTGGCACCAATCACCAAACCACAATCAGCAATTGCCTCATCTAACGTATTGCACACTTTATGATTTTTTAATACATCTGAAGCACCTGCAGAAAGTGCAATAGATTTTCCATCAATTTCGCATTCAGGCGTTACAAGTACTAGTTTTGTTAACCCCATTGTTTTCATTGCTCTTGCTGCACTGCCGACATTACCGGGATGAGAAGTGCCAATGAGTATAATGCGCACGTTTTCTAGCATTTGTATTCCTTTATGTTTAAGACGAATTTAAGTGCTCGAAGTTTACCACTAATTAAATTACAAAAAATAGTTCTATTAGTGCTGTTTACACCAAAATAATTAATCGAGTAGTCAATGATTACGAAGTAAAAATTATCACTAACAAAGCGTGAGTTGTATTCGATCCTTATTTTCCTTCACAAAAATCGTAGGGAACGATTTTGAACAGCTTTAGCTGACTACTACTAAGTGGTGAGGAATAAGATGTTCTGAATAAAACTCACAACGCAGTTAGCGGCAATGTTAACCAGCAATATTGATCATCTTTTTAGTTGTTTTGATATTAATTGTCTATTTTTTAGAATAAGACGGCTAATTGCCCTTAAAATTAAACACTTGCTCGAAAAATAAACAAGGCAGATATTGCAGATTTATGTGATCTATGTATAATTCTGCGCCGAGGGAATCTCCCTTCAATGTTCTTTAAAATCTAATGGTGATCCAATGCATCCAATGTTAAATATTGCGATTCGTGCTGCCCGTAATGCAGGCAAAGTAATTGTTAAAGGCTACGAAAATTTAGAAGCCGTCGAAGTTGAAGAAAAATCATTAAATGATTATGTCTCCAGCGTTGATAAAGAAGCGGAAGTTGCAATAATTGGTACTTTACGCAAATCATACCCCGACCACTGCATCATTGCAGAAGAGTCAGGTGCCGATGATGGTAAAGACAAGGATTACCAATGGATTATTGATCCGCTAGATGGTACAACTAACTTTATCCACGGTATCCCTCATTTTTCTGTTTCTATCGCATTAAAAATAAAAGGTCGTACTGAAGTAGGTGTTGTATTCGATCCAATTCGTAACGAACTATTCTCAGCAGTTAAAGGCCAAGGCGCTCAAATCAATGGTTACCGTACGCGTACTAATACAGTCGCAAAACTGCCTGGCACATTGTTAGCCACAGGTTTCCCTTTTAAGCAAAAATACCACACAGAAACATATTTAAATATCTTTAGAGATTTATTTCTGGATGTTGCCGATATGCGTCGTAGCGGCAGTGCTGCACTTGACCTTGCTTACGTTGCGGCAGGTCGTGTGGATGGATTCTGGGAATTTGGTTTAAAGCCTTGGGATATCGCTGCTGGTGAACTATTAGTTAAAGAATCTGGTGCAATGATGACCGACTTTAACGGTGGCAATGATCACATGAAATCCGGTAATGTTGTTGCAGCAAATCCAAAGCTACTAAAAGAAATGCTGACGGTTATTCGTAAACATAACCTTTAATACATTTATATGAATAGCATTAGCATCTTTGCAAAATGATGATTAAAAGAAATACGAATGGTTATTCGTAAACATAATATTTAATAGATTTGTTATAAACAGCATTAGCCTTTTAAAAAAAACGCAAACACCCGTTTGCGTTTTTTATGCCTGTAAAATAATGATTAAAATAAGTACTAATGGCTATTATACCAATCCGCATAAATGTCTGACCTCTCTTAATTGTTAAAATTAAGGCTAGCTGCGTTGTTTTCAATCTCAATAGCCAGCTATTGCTCAATCAAACGTCTTGCTATCATTATTTTTTCCTGCGCAATTTTAGACCATTTACTTATGCGGATTGGTATTAATAAACAAAACAGCTAATTACAGTTGACTTTCCAGCAAGATAAAACTTTTATAAAGTTTGTTTTATAACCTATATATAACTTAATAATAGCAATAGGTTGATCCACAACAAATTCATATCCGCTATTAATTGCAATTTAATCTCAACTACATATTATGAATATTCCGAATTTAATAAAAGTGAATAATCATGATTAAAAATTACCCTGATACTTTATTTGAAGAAATGAAACTGCTTTCTAAATTCCCATTTGAGTCCCAACAAGAAGGTATTAAAGTGCATAAGGATGCTGATCCGTCAGTAGTTGCCGCAGCCAAATCGTTATTTGATAAAGGGTTAACGACGAAACCCGATGGTGGTTATTTAACTGCCAGCGGTTTCGAAACAGTCGATCATCTTAACCACGTTTTAGTGACATTAAGCTAATTTGCTGTTTTTATTAGCTATAACCGGTTGAGCGATATCTGAGCCGGTATTTTTCTGATCGACTCTGTTGAGTTATTAAACTGGACGAGGTACATTCTCCGCCTTCTATAATTTTATTCTATGTAAGGCCTTTTAATGAAAATTATCTCGTTCAACATCAATGGGCTGCGAGCTCGTCTCCACCAACTGCAAGCAATTATTGATAAACACCAACCCGATGTCATCGGATTGCAGGAAATCAAGGTTCATAACGATGTTTTCCCTGTTGCTGATGTTGAAGCAATGGGATACCACGTCTATTTTCATGGGCAAAAAGGCCATTACGGTGTGGCAATGCTATGTAAAAATAAAGCCCTTGATGTGCAATATGGTTTCCCTACGGACGATGAAGAAGCGCAGCGCCGCATGATCATGGTAACGATGCAAGACAAAGCAGGTTTGCCCGTGCGCATTCTCAATGGTTATTTCCCGCAGGGGGAGAGCCAAAATCACGAAACCAAGTACCCTGCAAAACGTAAGTTTTACCAAGATTTAAATATTTATCTCAATCAATTCCACACTGCAGAGGACCAACTGATCGTGATGGGAGATATTAATATCTCCCGGCTTGATTTGGATATCGGCATCGGTGAAGTAAATGCAAAACGCTGGTTACAAACAAAAAAATGTAGTTTTTTACCAGAAGAACGTGAATGGTTAGCTAAATTAATGGATTTTGGTCTTATAGATACCTTCAGATTATTAAATCCAGAAGTATCTGACCAATATAGCTGGTTTGATTACCGCTCTCGTGGTTTTGATGACAATAGAGGTTTACGGATAGACGTTATTTTAGCCACGGAAAAATTAGCAGAGAAAACCATTGATACAGGTATCGATTATGAGCTAAGAGCGATTGAGAAACCTTCTGATCATGCGCCGATATGGACAGAGTTTGCTGACTAATACTAATTTCACTAATTAAGTTATCTGTTTAGGCGCCAGAAAATGCATGAAAGAAAGGCATTGATTGCAATAACTAGTTGCTATAATTGTAGCAAATAGTATGGAATGATTTTGTACAGCTTTAGTTGGCCACGAAGTGGTGAATAACAGGATGTTATGGATCACATCAATAGCCAGACTAAAACCTAGTTTTATGTCTAGAGAGCATGTGTTTTAACCAGGATAAATGAACAGAAAATTAATGGATTTGGTATAACACTTTAGCCTATCAAACTAATTTAAACTCACTTTAGGTGAGTTTAAATTTTTGGCCAACCCAACTTTTCGACAGCGCCAATAGTTTCTATTTGATTAATAAAAACCTCACTTGCAAATAAATAACCGGACTCAGGAGAAGCTTGAAAATGGTAATCTTGATTATTTAACCTAAAGTCAATTTGGTAAGCATGCAGATAAGCACGATCAAATGCCACACTCTGCAGCGATTTTTCAGCATAAAGAGGATCACCGCAAATAGCACTGCCGATACTGTTAAGTGCAACGCGGATCTGATGCGTTTTTCCCGTGCGCGGTTTAATAACAAACAAACGTTTACCATGCTCTAATGAATAACTGAAAAACTGTGTGATCGCTAAATTATTGGGCTGTTTAGTTAATTTCCACATAGAGCGACGCGACTTTTCCATCCCCCCTTTTATTAAACCCTGTTTCTTTTTTGGTTTCTTATCGCTAATAGCCAGATAATATTTTTGAATCTGATGCTCAAAAAACAAGCCGGAAAGTTGTGCGGCACTCGCTGACGATTTAGCCAGTAGTAATAAACCTGATGTCATTTTATCTAAACGATGAACGCTATAAAGTTTACAGGAAAACGCTTTTTCAGCGGCAACTACCACACCAAACTCACTATCTTCACTGTGAAAATTAATACCGGCCTGCTTATTGATCACAATAAATTCATTATTTTCAGATACGACTGAAAAATAATTTTTATAGTTAAAAAGAACCTCATTCCCACTATTCATCATAATTATTTGCCTGCAAAGAAAAATGCCCCAGTGTACCTAATAACAGAGGTAACGAAGACACTATTTCGTCCATTTCAGGTAGTTGATTAAAAACAGTCAACATGTCCGGATTATCACCATTGGGATGCGCTATTTTACTTAATAATAATGTTGTAGTCTGTAATAGCTGTACAAGCTTCGCTTCTTCCACTATCTCGATATTCTGCTCAATACTTTGAAAACCCGATAAATAACCTAATGCAAAACGGCTGCCCTGCTCGGTAATTTCTAACGATTTATTGATCCATCGCTGTGTTGGTAATGTAAGCGCTATTGATTGTTGGTAACCAGTCAAACAAGCATCGTAAAACTGCATGCCTGCAGCAGCAAATTCAACCGCCAACTGCTGATTACTAAAAGAAGGAGTTTGACCTTCAGCCCATAAACAGGGCAACCAGTCCTGTAGATCAAGTTGTGTGGGAGCCGCACTAACGGCGCAGATAATCCCTAACATTTGGTCGACATCTAACGCATTTTTTTTGATTTCTGGTACTTCACAGATCGCAACTAAAGCTTGATAAGGGGAGGTTTGTTTATTCATTTTTACCTAAAAAATCCTATGTCTAAATAAGCGCTTGCCAGCTTCACTGTCTATTTTTAATGTATTGTAACTTCAAGGATGACAGGGATAATAGGCTTAACTGGAACAGAGCCAAAAAAAAGCCTACCGTAAGGTAGGCTTTTATGATTTAAATTGATCGCCGAGGTATTAGAATAACACGTTTGATAAATTGTATAAATCTTCACGAAATGGGCGCTGCATCTCTTCTAAACATTCAATAATATCATGGTCAACCATATCTCCATGCTGAATACCGATACAACGCGCACTTTTACCATCGATCAAGAGCTCAACTGCGCGGGCACCCATGCGGCTTGCTAATACGCGATCAAACGCCATAGGTGAACCACCGCGTTGGATATGACCTAAAATAGTGGCTCGCGTTTCTCGACCGGTCTTCTCTTCGATACGTTTAGCAAGTTCCGTCACATCCGTTACATGTTCAGTGATCATAATAATGGCATGCTTTTTACCCGACGCTTCGCCCGTTTCAATATGCTCAAATAATTCAGCTTCGTCAAAACCAATTTCCGGTAGGACAACATATTCACTGCCACCGGCAATCGCGGACCAAAGCGTTAAATCACCACAATAGCGACCCATTACTTCAACTATAGAGATACGATTATGGGATGAAGAGGTATCACGTAAACGGTCTACCGCATCAACAATGGTATTTAAACAGGTCATAAATCCGATAGTATAATCTGTTCCAGCAATATCATTATCAATTGTGCCAGGAATGCCGATACAGGGATAACCCATTTCACTGAGTTTTTTAGCCCCCATATAAGAACCGTCACCACCGATCACAACTAATGCTTCAATACCGTGACTTTCTAAATTTTTAATCGCTTCCCGACGGACACTTTCTTCTTTAAATTCAGGAAAGCGGGCACTGCCCAGAAAAGTACCACCACGGTTAATCATATCCGAAACAGAATGACGCGTTAACTGTTTGATATTACCTTTATGAAGTCCGGCATAACCATCATAAATACCATAGACTTCAATTTCATTTGCCAGTGCACAACGCACCACTGCACGTATTGCTGAATTCATACCCGGTGCATCACCGCCGCTTGTTAAAACACCAATTTTTTTAATCATTTGTTACCTCATCCTGTTACTACTGTAACTACTAAGTCAATATTCGAATATGTGATACAGAAGGGATATGCTGAACTTATCTCTGCCTGTCTTAAAATTTTTTAAACTAAAACTAAGTAATTAATATAAATTAGTCTACCTTGTTTTATATCATCTATCTATTTAATTACACTATGTTATTTTTCTGATAAATGCCTCGAAAGTAAGTTTTAATTTGCACCAATTATCGGCTAAAGAAGAATAATATTCTTTGTTTTTCCTCAATATCAGGTACAAAAAAACATTTTTACTGTCACACTTCTGTAATGAAAAATCGTTATAGTGCCCTTAAATCAAACAGGAGAAAATAATATGAGAAACAAAAGAAAAACCCTACGTAACAACCATGTCTGGTTTTCACTATGGAATACAAAAAACCTTCAAGAAACCCCTAAGTGCGACGCAACTTATCGCCCGACTCGCGTTTCAAATAAATAAGGACTGAGAAAAATTACCAGAATGCCCATTTTAAAAGTGCTAAGCAGCATTGGAAATTATTTTATTACGGGACTGAGGGAAAAGAGAAAAATAAATATAATAATCAATGTGTTACATGATAGACACAAAACCGCATCATGTTATAACCCATTGATTAAAATGAGTTAACCCTTTTTATGGATTAACTTTAATACTCTTTAAGTGTTTTATTACGAATGCATAACAGTGAAACAGTCGTTAATTCCACTGTTATCCCCCCATCCATTCTATGGCTTAATCTTAATACTCTTTAAGTGTTTTATTAAGAATGCAAAGCAGTGAAACATTTCTTAACTCCACTGTTATTTTCTATCTATTTCTTGTGCCTATTATGCCTTGTTGAACGCCAGAATTATAAAAGCAAAGGGATCATCTTGCCCAACGCTTTAATTTATTAAGCGAGTTCATCGGAGACAACTTTATAAATAGGATCTTCAATTGTATTAACCTCGACCAGCACCCCAGCTTTACTCAACAGTTTGTGACAGTCTTTACTAAGATGACGAATATGTAGTTTTTTGCCCTCTTTTACATAACGATCCGTTAATACACTGATCGCTTCAATCGCGGAATGGTCCGCAACACGAGATTCTGCAAAATCAACAATGACGCTGCGCGGATCATTTTGCACATCAAAGAGATCAAGAAAATGACTTACAGAACCAAAAAACAAAGGACCGTTAATGCGATAGGTTTTTTCTTTTTGATCTTCACTCATAACATTCACTGCATAAATATGTTTAGCATGCTCCCATGCAAATACAAGTGCTGAAACAATTACGCCGACAAAGACTGCAATAGCCAAGTCTGTCACTACAGTAACGCCTGTTACTAAGACAATAACAATCGCATCTTTCTTGGGTACCTTACGCATCATCTTAAACGACGCCCATTCAAAGGTACCTAATACAACAATAAACATCACCCCAACCAGTGCTGCAATAGGTACAATCTCAATTAAACCAGAAGCAAATAAAATAAAGGCTAACAGTGTCAGCGCTGCCGTAATCCCCGATAAACGACCGCGGCCACCTGAATTAATATTAATCATTGACTGCCCGATCATTGCACAACCGCCCATGCCTCCAAAGACACCATTAACCATATTTGACGCACCCTGTGCGATACATTCTTTGTTAGCGCGACCACGGGTTCCGGTCATTTCATCAATAACAGTCAGGGTTAATAAAGATTCAATAAGGCCTACCGCCGCCAATATGAATGAATAAGGTAAGATAATAGCTAAGGTTTCCATCGAAAATGGCACCATAGGAAATGCAAATGTTGGCAATGTACCTGCAACGGTGGCACTTTCATCACCCGTCATACTGCGCAGGAAGTCAACAACAGTACGCACTTCTAAAGCGGGAATAAAATAAACTAATAATGTAACAACAACAATCGCCGCCAGTGTTGATGGTATTGCAGTGGTAAGTTTAGGCAGAAAATGAATAATCAGCATTGTCAGAAGCGCTAAAGCAAGCATGGTATATAGAGGTGCACCCTGCATCCATTCAAGTTCTCCTGCTTTATTTAATACTTTGAATTGCCCCATTTGGGCCATGAAAATAACAATTGCCAAACCATTAACAAATCCAATCATCACGGAATGTGGCACCATGCGGATGAATTTGCCAAGATGAAAAACACCAAATAAGATCTGCAGCAAACCAGCCAGTAGAACCGCTGCAAATAAGTATTCAACACCGTGTTCAGATACCAGAGACACAATGACGATCGCCATTGCACCGGTAGCACCGGAAATCATTCCTGGGCGGCCACCGAAAAAAGCGGTTATTAAACCAACCATAAAGGCGGCATATAGACCAACCATAGGTTCAACACCCGCAACAAATGCAAATGCAACCGCTTCAGGTACTAATGCCAGAGCAACGGTTATACCCGAGAACAGATCATTTTTGACACTACTCTTATCGACTTGTGGAAATTCAAACACAGCTTGTGATCCTTAATGAGTACAAATAGTACCCACTATGACTTAATGGGATAGCTATAATAAATTGGTGGCAGATTATAGCTAATTTTGCGATCAACATCAAAAAAAATATTTTTCTATACTGGCTCAATAAAGTGTCCAACAGCCTAATAATATTTAATTAAACTTACTATTCAAAGGGTTAATAAAGAAAAGAGTGTTCATTAAGCTGACAACAACTGCACTGTTTTTTTTTGCACACTAAGACTTTTATTAATACGTTCTTTTAATGCTTCAACACAGAAAAATGCGTCGGAATTTTCGTAGCTGGTTTGGTATTCTAGTAGATCGAATAAAAATATAATTAGTCTTTTAAAAGTGCAATATTAAAGCCCCTCGTTCTCGGCAACCTGGCAACAAAACACAAATAGGTCGAAGCCCATAATATCAATACAAGGCACCTGTTTGGATAATAATTCCATTCATGTAAAATGAATTATAAGCAACAGAAAAACCTGACCAGAAGGCTATTAGTGATGTCCCGACTTGAAACAATGACTGAATTTGAAAAAATGCAATTAGGATTAGAATATGACGATTTTGGCCCTGAATTAACCGCACTTAAAGAGAATGCATTTAACTTATTGCAAAAAGTTAACCAATGCCAATTCGGTAAATCTACCCCCTTTCTCAAAACCTTATTAAAAAGCATGACTGAAACAAGCTTTATCTGTCCCCCCTTTCGCTGCGAATATGGAAAAACAATTTCTATAGGTTCATCGAGCTTTATCAATATGGGCGCGACTATGTTGGATAACGCTCCCATCACCATTGGCAATAATGTCTTAATTGGCCCAAATGCACAGTTTTACACCGTGTCTCACCCTATTGATTACCGCAGACGCAGAGAATGGGAAACAACATGTTTGCCGATTACCGTGGAAAATGATGTCTGGATTGGCGGCAATGTGGTGATTTGTCTGGGGGTCACCATTGGGGCTCGCTCGATTGTGGCCGCAGGCGCTGTGGTGACTAAGGATGTTGCACCCGATACCATGGTGGGAGGACAACCCGCAAAATTGATTAAATGTCTGGATTAGCATTCAATACTCAAGGTTTGCCTTGTTTTTATGCTTTCGCATGAAGCGTTTGATTTAACTTTCTCTGTTGGTCTTTCGCCCTTGATGGCGATTCTACTTTTCTTTGATCTTGTACTGCCCAACTGCTTTTTAACGCACCCGTCCGGGATGCACATCCTTGTACATGCCAGACTTATTGAAAGCAAAGGGCACGCAGAGCTTACCCTGCTGATAAAGCGATTGTTCAGCAAAATAAAAATGGATGGAAATCTGGATGCATCTGACTGGTTAGATACACTGATTGAGATGTGCTTAACCGATGGTCAGGTATGTACAGAGGAATAGAAACTATTACTACAGTTTGGAGAACAATTTAATTTTTTAGCGATTGATATTAACCTGCGTATTAAACGTAAACGCCAGCAGTTATATCAACAAAGCCGACAGACTTTAAAAAACTAAACACCGATAACTACAATATATGAATAATTGGGGATAAATAATGAATATAATTGATCGCATCAAATACAATGGTCCCGGTGATGTTTTTGCCTGGCGCGGTCCCCATGAGAGTCTAGTCTTGGGGACACAGGTGATTATTAACCAGACACAGGCGGCGGTTTTTTATAAAGACGGTAAAGCACTTGATTTAATCGCCCCGGGCCACCACATACTAAAGTCTGCGAATATTCCATTATTAGAACATCTGGTTAATCTCTCTTTTGATAACCAGTCCCCCTTTGCTGCAGAAATTTATTACATTAACAAAGCCGTTAATCTAGATATAAAATGGGGTACTCAGGAACCTATTCTTATTCTGGAGCCTGTTTATAATGTTTATATTCCGTTTCGGGCATTCGGACAGTTCGGCATAAAAATCATCGATGCAAAAAAGTTTGTTACTAAGCTGGTGGGAACCATTGACGAGTTCAATGCAGAGCAAATTATCAACTATTTTCGTAGTCATCTAATGACCCGGATAAAGGACTTTATTTCTAAAAAGATCATTAACGATAAAAGATCAGTACTTAATATCAGTGCGCATTTTAATGAAATCTCAGCGGCCCTGCAGAACGATATTATGGCTGAATTTAAGCGTTTCGGTGAAACCCATAACACAGTAAAAATGTTTGATGTAGGGGAGAAAGCAGCTTCAAATGAAAGTGTGGGCGGTGTTGCCGGCGCAGGTGTAGGCATGGGGGTGGGTTTCGGCATAGGCATCAAATGATGAAGTTGAATTCAATATCAATGGAAAATGAACAAAGTACCATTACGGCAGACCCGCCTTGTCAATCTTGTCAACACGCTATGCCACCCGGCGAAAAATTCTGCCCCAGCTACGACAATGAACAGCTACAAGTACAGACACCGGTAAAAAAATTCTGTATAGGCTGTGGCGCAAACAAACCATTTAATGCTAAATTCTACCCGGCTGCGGTAAAAAAAATAACACCCATTCTATTAAGTTGATCTATTCAGATGAACGAGAAATGAAACGAGTTGAATGCTGGTTCCTGCTTATGAGAGGGACAGTTTAGAGCTATTGATGAGCCTGAACTGACGTTTAATTCGCCTAAGCGTTTTTTATTCTAATGGATTGAATTTGCTATTAAATAAAAGTGTCCTTTATATCTAATAAAAAGAGTAATATTAATGCCAAAAATTCACACGCAAGACCCGAAATTCTTCCTGCAAACGGCTACCCCAGATGACGCAGATTTGGTTGTTAACTTTATGAAAAAACTGGGTGATTTTCAGAAAATGGCCGATAAAATAATTGCTACACCGAAACGAATAGAGCGACTACTTGCCGCTAAGCAGGGTGAGGCCGTATTCGGCGTTTATGATGGTAAAATGGTTGGCTTTGCATATTTTCATCAAAAAAGCTCTGCCTTTACGGGACGTTCTGGGTTATACATTGATGGGTTCTTTATTGATGATTCAATGCGCGGTAAAGGACTGGGCAATATCATGATGCATTTTTTGTCAAAATATGCCCTTGATCGCAGATGTGAAATGCTCGAATGGGCTTGCCTAGACTGGAATACCCCAGCCATTGAATTTTACCAAAAGTTAGGCTCGGACTGTATTGATACGATGCGCATATATCGCCTATCCCCGGAAAATTTAGCGGCAAACGCTCAGCTTTTTAAAGGTGCCCCAAAAGTTAGTTGATTGAAAAAATTTCAAAAAAATAACTTCCCTATTAAAGATAAACACTAATCTATATTGCGCAAAAAAAATTGATAAAGATCAGAGTATTTAACAAAGAGTATTTAACAAGACACCAGAGTATTTAACAAGACACCCATGTTAATTATTCTTCGGTTAGACCTTTAGCAAAAGAAATCATGGAGAAAATTGAACGGTAGTTCAAGATTATGAGCGGGCTAAGTTCTGCGTACCCTTGTTGATTTCATTAGACTTGGCTCTGCACATGCATGTGCTGCCCGAACTGGGGCGTTAAAAAATGGCCGGGTAGTACAAGAATAAAAAACGTCTAGGCAAATTGAATGGCAGTTCTGGCTTATGAGCGGGACAGGCTCTGCCTGTCCCTGTATACGGCACTGTGAGTTATGCGCCAGCATAATGTCACGAACAAAACTCTCTTTACCTTATTTTTCTTGCTGTTGAGAAGCATGACTCTCTCGAACTGCAAAACTGCGTTTCGTCTCTCATCATCTACACGCCGTCAGGGCCGAACTCCAACAAATAAAGTTAAACCAACAGCTCTCAAGCGAAAGCCTACAAAAACCAATGCACCACCACGCCGACTTTTATGTCATTGATAATTAAAATACATAGAATACCAAACTAATACGGCTACCAATTCCCCGTCCATTTTTGTTGCAATGAACGCCTGTTTTAGCAAGGGGAAACATGGAGGTTTCCCCTAAGTTCGGTTCTGCACAGGGATGTGCTGTCCGGACTGGTGCGTTAAAAACAGGTGGGCAATGCAAGATAAAAAAATGGCTCCGGCAGCTTTTCTCTTGCTTACTTCTCTTTGGCCATTTAAAGTGAAGTAAGGTCGCCGTCAGGGGCGAAAGACCAACCATAAAAATCACAACAAAAGCTCACAAGCGAAAGCCTACAAATAAAGTTACACCAAAAGCCACAAGCGAAAGCCTATGAAGAACAGATGCGGCATCGCCTAGGTTACAAACGCATTAAGATTCTCAATTAAAACATTCCAAGAATGACTCTGAGTATTTATTTATCAAGACAAAGACCCCTGCATAGAATTAACTTTTTTCAACAAACTGATACTGCTTATCCAGCTGGCTATACCCTGCCCCGCTGCCTTTACTGACATGAATCTGCTTATTAATCCGCTCCTTAAGCGCATCAACGTGGGAAATAATACCAATCAACTTACCGGTTGCATTTAACCTCTCCAGCGCATCTAAGGCTATTTCTAAGGTACTAGCATCTAAGGTGCCAAATCCTTCATCTAAAAATAACGATTCTATCTGCGTTTTATGACTGACCAGATTAGAAAGTGCTAAGGCCAGCCCTAAGCTTACTAAAAAGCTTTCCCCCCCCGACAGGGTTTTTACATCCCGTACGGCATTTGCCTGCCATAAATCAATTACCTGCAGGGCTAAGGGTTCATCAATATTGCGCTGCAGCTGATAACGCTGATGTAAATCTGCCATCTCTTTATTCGCCAGATAAACCAGATTATCTAAGGTTAAGCCCTGCGCAAAGGTTCTGAATTTATTGCCGTCCGCTGAGCCGATCAGTTTATTGAGCATCGCCCACTGCTCCGCGTTGTCTTTTTGTTGCACCAGCTGATCGATCATTTCCTGTTGCTGTGCTTTTAAACGTACGTCCGCCTGCAGTTTGCCTTTTTTTTCCACCAGTTGTTCACCAATAATCTCAGATTTGGCCTGATTCGCAGCAAGCGCATTTTCTAATACGCTTGCTTCTTCTGCAGTCACACTTAATTTGAGATGTTTTTCAAGGCTCTGCTGCGCCGAACTTAAACGGGTTTTTTCTGTTAGTAACTGCTCATGCAACTGCTTTTGTAAAGCAAGCAGCAACCGTAACTGCTCATCTGGTAAAAGCGCATTAATAAAACTTATCTGATCTATAAAAGGACTAGCGATTAACTGTGTTTCAAAAATACTCAATAATGTCTGCTGGTTATTGTGTAGTTCTGTCTGATAATTTTTCTGCTCACTAAGCTGTCCTGATAAACGGGCAGATTCCCCCTGAACATTGTGTAGATCAGACATTGCCAGCTGCAGCTGACGCGACAGTTCCGTTTTTTCAGATTCAAGCAGCTGGCGAATCTGCGCTTGGCTTTGGCTGCCGAATTCATCTTTTCGTTGTTGCCGCTTTTGGGAAAGCTGCGTCTGATTAGACTGCCATAATGTCTGCAGCTGCTGTAATACACTTTGCTGCTGTACATGCTGCTGTTCCTGCAGGGCTATTTCATGGGCTTGCTGATCAACCACGCTTTGCTGCATTACACTTTGCGATTTTTTTGACTGGTATAAGAGAATTAAATTATTCTTATTTTCAATCCACCCAGCCGGATTATCAAATAATTGTTCAACTTCAACTGGATTTTTTAATAATTCAGACGGCAGCTGCCGGCGAATGACCTGCTGATTTTCTTCAAGCTGTGCTGCAAGCGCCTCCTGATCGGTGGCTAAGCGCAGCGCTTCATGATCAGCAACAGCATGCTCATTATCAAGTTGCTGCAATAACCTTTCATGGTTATTAACTTTTTGCGTTAGCACCTGCATAACCTCCCGCAGTTCAGGAAGTTGATCATCGATTTTCTGAACTTGTTGGTGCAGATTTTCAATATTTAAACGTTTATTTTGTAAGCTCTGTGTTAATAAAGATAAATCTGCAAAACTGCTCTGCTGATAGGTAAAGGCAGATAAATAAGGGCTCAGTTTCCATTCATTAAGCTGATTATTGTGCAGCTGATTAAGATTATTCAACTGAAGACGATATTCTGCGAGCTGCCTGCTATCTGTTTTTATTCGATTTTTACATTCTGAATACTGCTCTCTGATGGTCTCCAGCTGTTCCTCTTGCAGCGATAGCGCTATTTGCGTTTCAGGTATATCGACGGGCTGATAATCACTCACCGACGGGTGTTCAATCGATCCGCATAACGGGCAAGGATTATCTTTCTGCAAATGCTTTTTTAGATCACTCAATTGGGCAATAACCTGATCTTGTTTTAACAGCTTTTGCAGCGCAAGCAACGCATTTCTACATTCCAGTCCTTGCTGCTCACTCACCATCAATGCCGACCGACCACCTTTAATGTTTTGCTCTAATTCAGCGCAGATTTTGTGCACAGCAGCTAATCTTGCATTGCTATCATCAAGCTGCCTGATTAAAGATAAGGCCTGCTGATTTTGAGACTGTTGATCAAAAACCTCGGTCAGCAGCGTATTTAATTGCGCAGCACTGCTAAATTGACCGTTGTCCAATAACGACTCTCTGTGCTGCTGGTGCTGCTGCAGAAGCAGCTGTTTTTCATGCAGCGCTTGTCCACTGAGCTTGACCTGCTTATGAGCATCCAGTAGTTTATTGTGCAACACACTTTGCTTTTTCTGCAGATTAGAACTGCCTGACATAACGTCTTTTAACTGTGACTGCTGCTTAATATATAAGGAAAACTGCTGCTTAATCAGCGGCAGACTTTCCTGAAGCTGATCCAAAACCTGCTGCTTCTGTAATGCCTCATTTAAGGTTGTTAAGGAAAAATTGTCGCTATCTTGTTTGACCGACAGAATGTCCAGCGTCTGCTTTGTCGCAACGGCGGTTTTTGTCTGTTTGTCAACGGCCGTTTTTTGTTCATTGCACTGCCTGGCTAACTGATCTATTCCCAAATCTAAAGGCACAAGATGTTCATTGAGCTGTTTCTGCCGGACTGCATGGTTTTGTTGCAATGAGGTCTGCGCTTCAGTAAGGCTTTCAACCCAGTTTTTGTTCTCTATTAACTGCGCTTCTAATATTTTGTGTTTTTGCTCATTTGCAACGATTAGCTGCTTGCCAGACTGCATCTTTTCTGCATTTAACAACTGGCTCTGATAAGGCCGCTCAAGTAATTTAGCCTGTTGTGCAAGCTCAATCTGCATCTGTTTATCTTTAAACTCAGTGGCAGACTGCTCAGCGTTTGTGAACAGCCTCAACTGCGCTTCTACCTGTTCTTTCAATATTTGAGTGTTTTTCAACCACAACAAAGCGCCTTCAATATCCTTTAAGTATGTTTGTACAGTCTGTTTATCGGCTTCAAGCAGCGTAACCTGCTTCTTGAATTCATCAACCTGTGCGGGTGAGAGTACTTCTAATACATCCGCTTGTTTGATTAATAAATCTAATTCCGCCTGCGCCTGTTTATTACGTTCAAAAACATGCTTAGCGATTTCACAATAAATCTCAGTCCCAGTTAACTCTTCCAGCAGTTCTGCGCGATCTTTAGTATTAGCGTTTAAAAATGCAGCAAAACCGCCTTGAGCAAGCAGCATAGATTTTGTAAAGCGAGAAAAATCGAGCCCCGTAAGATCAATAACCTGCTTTAATACTTCACTGCTTTTAGTGCAGAGGATCTCGCCGTCAATTTCACTTAACTGGCAAACAGGAGCTTGCAGTTTACCCGTTGTACTATTGCGCGCGCGTTTTTGGCTCCAAAAAACCTCATATCCTTTACCTTTTACAGAAAACCCCACTTCCGCTAAACAGTCTCCCGTACCGCGGGTCATTAATTCATTTTTACTTTGGGTTATTTTATCCAAACGTGGGGTTTGTTGATATAAAGCTAAACAGATTGCATCGAGAATAGTGCTTTTACCGGCTCCTGTCTGTCCAGTAATAACAAACAAACCGTTTTCTAAAAATTCAGCATCCTGAAAATTAATCTCCCAATGGCCTTTTAATGAATTGAGGTTTTTAAAACGTAAATAAAGAATTTTCATGATTTATGCTCCACTTCAGAGCAGACTTCGGCAAACAGTTTGGTTAACTGATCTCTCTGCTGATCGTTGTAGCTATCTTCAATCTGCAAACGATGCTGAAAAAGATCCTTGGGTGTTAAATTGTCCAGAGTTGATTTGTCTGTGGCCTGATACTGGTTATTTTCATTAATAGTCGGACTGCTGATTTTTAAAATCTCTATTTCACTTTCCTGCACCTGTTCATTCAATAATCCATGTACATCGGAAAGATAAAAAGCCTGCTGTAGCTTTACTTCAATCCAGGCACTTTGACCGTCTAACTCTTTTTTAAGCCTTTGTAACTGCGCAGTGACAGACTCTAAATCGCCCCTGATAACCTGCATTCTCTGAAAAACAGGGATCAGCATCTCATTGACGGTTAAGGCATTATCTTTATCAAATTCAATAATATTAATATTTTTCTGCTGTTTGGTTTCATCAAAACTCAAGGCTATCGGGCTACCGCAGTAACGGATATGATCGGCTTTTTGTACTTTTTGCGCACGGTGCAGATGCCCGAGGGCAATATAGTTGAAAGCGGGAAAGAGTTGGGCAGGGAAAGCCGTCAGTGTACCGATATAAATTTCACGCACAGAATCTGAAACACTGCAGCCCACCGCGGTCAGATGACCGGTTGCAATAATAGGAAGAGCCTGCTCATGACACTGCGCATTAGCAAGTTCAAAAATAGACTGATAAGTATGCGCTATGCCCTGCTGCAGAGAAATCTGTTTATCAGCGGCCGAGCTGCCCTGAACACTTTTCATTACATCTGCGGCCCGTAAAAAAGGCAGTGCGCAGACTAATGCCTGAGTTTGTTGCTGTTGATCCTTAAGCGCAATAATATGTTCCGATAAATCATCACTTAACCCCGCTAATACAGAAACATCTAATGCTTTTAATAAATCTTTATTTTCATTGAGTACGGCTACACTGTCATGATTCCCAGCCATAATAATAAGTTGGCGACAGCTGCTTTTTT
Organism: Psychromonas sp.; assembly: GCA_047629075.1. Classification (GTDB taxonomy): domain Bacteria; phylum Pseudomonadota; class Gammaproteobacteria; order Enterobacterales; family Psychromonadaceae; genus Psychromonas. The sequence goes on from JBLHWW010000015.1 coordinate 27,276, forward strand.
GCAGCCTGACAATAAAATCGCTGTACAGCTTGCGTGCGTAAGAAGGAGGTGATGCGCTATCAAAAATATCGCCGGCAACGATTAATGCATCGACCTGCTGCTTATTGACCACTTCAATTAACCAGTTTAAAAAATGTAAATGCTCTGACTCTCTGGTTTTCATCATAAAATACTGACCAAGGTGCCAGTCTGAAGTGTGTAATATCTTCATTAATTTTTCCATTACTTAGCGGCAAAGGATTAAGTTTACCCATTTAATACTTAAAAAACTGTTTTGAATAATAAACAAAGATCTTGATATTGAAAATCACCTAAATTTGCAAACACATGTTTCAATTGATACTCACTTTTAGCTTGTGATTAACCCTAATCTGTTTAGTGATTCGCTGATTATCAATCACGTCGGCTTATAAACCGCCTTAGTTACTAACCATGGTTAATATTCGCGTACAGGTGATGCCATTAAAACTCACTCTTAGTTTGTGATTAATGCTAATCTGTTTAGTCATTCGCTGATTATCAATCACGTCGGCTTATAAACTGCCTTAGTTACTAACCATCATTAATATTCGCGTACAGTTGATACCATTAATGCTCGCTTTTAGTTTTTTATTAACGTAAATCTGCTTAGTTATTCGATGATTATCAATCACGTCGGCTAATAAACAGCTGTAGTTGATTAAAATAAGATCAACTTGCTCAGCAAACAAGCAAACAGAAATTAAATCACTTTTTTTGTTAGAAATGGGTTGACGACAATCACCTATATCCGCATAATGCGCTCCATCGAAACGACGAACGCCTCGGCAGCAAACGTTACGATGTAAGTTAAGAATGGCTAAATAGCTCAGCTGGTTAGAGCACATCACTCATAATGATGGGGTCCCAAGTTCAACTCTTGGTTTAGCCACCACTTACTTAAAAAGATAAAATAAACAGAAAGTAGATAACTAATAATACGGTGTCATGCTTAACTCCTTGTTTTACCTTAATTATGCGGAAGTGGCGGAATTGGTAGACGCGCTAGATTTAGGTTCTAGTATCGTAAGGTGTGAGAGTTCAAGTCTCTCCTTCCGCACCACTCTTTATTTAAATAAAGAGTTACCAAAGAGAGTCAACTCTTTAAAACAACAGTTGGGATATCGCCAAGCGGTAAGGCACCGGGTTTTGATCTCGGCATTCAGAGGTTCAAATCCTCTTATCCCAGCCACATTCTCTGATTCGTGTAAACGTGTCAGGCAACTTGAAGAAGTCTAAACTTATTTAAAAGAACAATTGGGATATCGCCAAGCGGTAAGGCACCGGGTTTTGATCTCGGCATTCAGAGGTTCAAATCCTCTTATCCCAGCCACATTGATGCGGAAATGGCGGAATTGGTAGACGCGCTAGATTTAGGTTCTAGTATCGTAAGGTGTGAGAGTTCAAGTCTCTCTTTCCGCACCACTTTTTTACTTCGGTAAAAAATAGATTAACCAGCTTATTGCTGGTTTTTTTATACCCGTTATAAAATAACAAAAGAAAACACCTCGGCAGCAAAGGTTACAATGTAAAGTTAAGAATGGCTAAATAGCTCAGCTGGTTAGAGCACATCACTCATAATGATGGGGTCCCAAGTTCAACTCTTGGTTTAGCCACCATTTACTTAAAAAGTAAATAAAGAAAAAACAGATCACTATAATAGGGTGCTGCAGTTTAATCTGAATTTATTTAAGTAAAAGAATAATCCAGCTTATTGCTGGTTTTTTTATGCCTGTAATATCAAACGCATTAATTAAGTGATCAGATTTGCCCTCTCTCTTTGGCAAAGTGTTTTTACCTTTTCTACATAATACCTAAAGTTATTCCATCCTCGACTAGCCTTAACAACTATATGTTCCTAATCTTTAAATGCAAAATTGGCGATAGAACAACCCGTAGGGTGTGCACCGATTGCCACTGTTTACGGTGCATAGAATGCACCGTACTAATACCAAAAGAACTGAAAAGGTGATCACCCTTGCTGGTTAAAATCCCCCCTAACCAAGTTGTGAGCTTTGAATTGAGAACAACTATCTCCTGCAACTATCGCCTTGTTAGTGCTAGTTTTTCCTTCGCAATACTTGATCACTTAATTAATAGGATACGGGCAAGCGTCGAACCTAAAGACTCAGTTCCGAAAACAGACAAAACCCCACAGTTAAGAAGCGCTCTAAATTGGAATCCCATCTTCGGGTGGGGAAAAGCAATAATTAGTGGTGACTAGAAAAAGTCGACATACACAATATAATTATTCATCGCCTTGACGATTGAAGAATTTATGATGAAACTCAGTCGTGAGTGTATAATAAAAACTTAAGTCCTAAGACACTAGCTACTGCAATCAATGTTTGCTTATACCAATCCGCATAAGTAAATGGTCTAAGATTGGAAAGGAAAAAATAATGATAGTAAGACGTTTGATTGAGCAATAACTGGCTATTGAGATTGAAAACAACGAAGCTAGCGTTAATTTTAACAAGTAAAATAGGTCAGATATTTATGTGGATTGGTATTACATGCCTTTTACCTACGCCTGAACAGAACCACCTAATGAATGGAATCGGTGCAAGCACTCAACTATTTTATCTACACTCGGTTTTCCCAAAATAAAGCTATAAAAAAACCAGCTTTCGCTGGTTTAATATTATGCAAAATCTATTAAAAGTGCATTTACTGTTATTTTATAACCCCTGCCTGTATTGAGCATTGGTCGACACAGTCACCCTCTGGTCAAGTTGATCTTGGGCTCCTTCTATCCCTGCAAGTAGATTTTCAAAATGTCCAATCAAAGCGACCTTATCCTGCTGCGCTTTTGAGCCTGCACCAATATCGGTTAAATCAATAAAAAACTCATCGAATAAATCAGAAAAATCAGTGACAACATCAAAATTTAAGAATTGTTCATCATTGTAAATACTCGGGTATCCGCCCTTCTGTTTATCAACCGCAAAAGAGAATCCCTTTACATTAGTAATGGTTGTCGCTTTTTCACACTTAAGCATACAGCCGTCTTCAATGCTGGGTTTATTACAGCCAACGGTTTGTTGGAAGAAACACTGCCGACTGGTCATCATCAAAATGGGATGATAAATACTGTATAGCAGTTTAAAGTTTTCAGGGCGGGCAATATTTTTAATTTGGTTACGGTTAATTTCATTAGAAATAAACGCACCTGAACAATTAAGATCTTCCTGCAGCGTCATCAGGGCATAAGAATTGGTTGTATTTAAAAAAGGCCCCGCTATCCACTCAATATTAAGCGCATTTGCCTGATAGGCAATACCGGTATTATTAGTCACAATACGCTGGGGTTTTACCTGCTCTAAAATCTTCACCGCTTCCAGGTAATCTTTACCTATTAATACTGCCGGGAACCAAGGAATTAGTCTTGGGTTTTGTAAAAAGAGGTTAATAAACTTAGTGCAATTCTTTTTAAAGCTTTCCGGTAATTTAAAATAGATATCAGCGTCGGTCACATCACAGAGGTGCAGATCCTTCTCATTACTTATCAGTATTGATAAGGTCGGTTTGCCCTCTTTTTTAGGATACTTTTTAAGTGCCGGCAAGGTCACTGGCGGGATAATCTCAACTGAATCATTTAATAAAAAAGCAACTTTATTCTTGATGCTAGTGAGTTCTTTAAAAGGAAGGCTTAAGCCTGCATCAAAATCATCAAAATTAAAATCCTGCAGATTATATTCACTATTTTTAAAACTTTTAAAGCGTTTTTCAATGGCAGCCTGATCAACAGGTGATTGGTCTGCCGCTATTAATTGCATTGCAGACTCAACCACAAACACCTTATCGTCTCGCTTAACAGTAACCACCAATGGCGCATTAAGTTTTCCTGAGAAAGCCATTGAGAGCGCTGTTTTAACAATACTCAGATGTTTAATTTTTTCGGCTACCAAGCTGCCGATTTCATTTTTTTCCGTGGAAAGTGTTTGTTGAACCTCTTGAATTTGCACTACCGATATCGCATTATTTTGGTCATTGGCATGTTGAAAACTATTATCGCGGGGATTATCGATAAACATGTCTTTAGTGAGATTACCTTTTAAAAACGAGTTGGTAAAATCGCGGTTAAAGACTTTATACAGACTTGAATCATCGTCTAATAGTTTACCGCTTTTGACAAACGCGTCGATCTGCTGGCGCCAGGTATCGACTACGGTATGAACATACTGAGCCCCTTTAATACGCCCTTCAATCTTTAAGGAATCTACCCCTGCATCAACCAATTCAGGAAGATCAAAATAAGCTGAATTATCTTTTAAATTAAGCGGAAATTTATTACCCGCCGCGGTGACTTCATACTCATCGCGACATGCCTGACTGCAGCGACCACGATTACCAGAATTACCCACACTGACGGAGCTCGAATAACATTGTCCCGAGAAAGCAATACATAACGCGCCATGTACGAAGACTTCAGTCAGCACGGCGTTCTCATGGGCAACTGTGGTTAAACTTTTTATTTCACCAAGATTCAATTCGCGTGACAAATTCGCTCTTGTTGCACCTATTTTAGAGAGGAATAATATTTGCCCCTCGTTATGGGTGGTCAACTGAGTTGATGCATGTATCTTAAGGCTGGGAAAATGCTTCTTGACCAGATTAAACACACCTAAATCCTGAACAATAATGCCATCAACATCCGTATTCACTAATTGGTTAAGTAATTTAACGATGCCGGCTATTTCATGCTCTAAAATCACAACATTTAAGGTTAAAAAAACTTCACACTCATATTGATGGGCAAGCCCTATCACGCCGACTAACTCATCAAATGAAAGATTGGCTGCGCGGTTGCGAGCATTAAAGGTATCTAAACCGCAATAGACGGCATTTGCACCCGCCAAAATAGCGGCTTTAATCGCGTCGACATCACCACCGGGGGCCAATAATTCAATTTTTTGTTGGGTCACGAAATCTCTCTCTCAATAGTTGCTTATATTTTGGTGGCGATTCTACCTGCATAGAGTATGCATTGCTATTAATTCGGCTTTAGTCGTATCGTCAGCATAAGAGGTTACACACCCAGCTGACAATAAACACTGTACTCAAACGACTTGAATCTGCAGATTCAGCCTTAGCCAGAAGTGAGAGCAAAGCGTATTTTCCTTATCTGAATTATTATTCTCTATTAAAAAAATTACAGAAAGGACACTCTGATATGTTTTCCAACCTCATCCTGTGAAGATAACGCTATATGATCGAAATCAGTACTTACAATTGATTTAAACATTATATTTACAAGAGCTAATCGCGCGTTGTTGTTTCAACAAAATAAGCGGTCTTATTTTTCAATTTTCATGGCTTGTTATTTAGACATAACTCGCAAAATAGCGAATAACGATTAAATTTTTTAATTTATTAAAAAATATTGTACTAATCTAAAAGTCGACTATAGAAATTATTTACAGTGTCCATTTCACTGTGCTAAGTAGCAGATTATTTTGACCTTTGAGTTGAGCAACGCCTCTTTTATGACTAAAAAATATCAATAAAAGTGTGATGGCTAGAGTGCAGCTGTTCTCCCTTACTGGATAAAAGCAGTCTTCGGCCGTAATGGAATCAGAAAGGATGGAGGCCGTAGTAATATTAAAAAAATGCCATGCACAGTTAAAATTTTTTATCTGTTTAATATTCAATCTTATTGATCAAAAGAATAAGGATTGTTTCTTACATACTCAACTTTTTTGGAGATTTTATGCCACACAGAAGTGATAGGTATATTAGCAACCTCACCAAAGATACCTATGCATTAGTTTTAGCAGGCGGTCGTGGTAGTCGATTATTTGAACTGACCGATTTGCGCGCTAAACCTGCCGTCTATTTTGGCGGTAAATTCCGGATTATCGATTTTTCCTTATCAAACTGTATCAATTCAGGTATTAACCGCATAGGGGTGGCAACTCAATACAAATCACACTCTTTAATACGTCACATTAACCGTGGTTGGGGAAATTTCAAGGCTAATTTATCGGAATTTGTTGAAGTTTTACCCGCATCACAGGGTAATAATAATAATTGGTATCTGGGTACAGCCGATGCTGTGTATCAAAACATAGATATTATTTGTGCTGAGCATCCTAAATATGTATTAATTTTATCCGGTGATCATGTCTATCGTATGGATTATGGTCCTCTGATAGCTGAGCATGTTGCCAATAATGCCGATATGACCGTCTGCTGTCTTGAAGCGACAACCGAAGATGCTGCCGGCAGCTTTGGCGTAATGACAGTTAATACGAATAATAAAGTGATTGCATTTGATGAAAAGCCTAACCAACCTAATGAAATAACCGATAAGCCAGGTCAGTGTCTGGCTTCAATGGGGAATTATCTTTTTAATACTGACTTTTTGTTCGAACATTTGTTAAATGATTATTCAAGCAAAAATTCCAGTCGTGATTTTGGACATGATATTATTCCATCAATTATTAAAGATAATAATGTTTTTTCCTATGCCTTTAAAGATCCGGATAGTGAGAATCAGCCCTATTGGCGTGATGTGGGTACATTAGATTCATTTTGGGAAGCTAATATGGAACTTGTTACGCCTCAACCACAACTCGATTTATATGATAAAGCTTGGCCTATTTGGACATATCAGGAGCAGCTCCCACCGAGCAAATTTATTTTTGATGACGATCAGCGCCGTGGTCTGGCCGTTGATTCAACGATTTCTGGCGGGTGTATCATCTCCGGTTCAACTATTCGAAAATCATTATTATATTCAAGTGTTCATACACACTCATACAGCCTTATTGAGGAATCGGTGATACTGCATGGTAGCCATGTCGGGGAGCACTGTAAATTAAAACGGGTTATCGTCGACAGTAGCTGCCGTATTCCTGCGGGGTTAAGCATTGGTTATGACCGAGAGCAGGATATAGAAAATGGTTTTCGAGTGACCGAAAAAGGGATCACCCTTGTTACTAGTAAGATGCTGAAAGCCTTGGCTAAAAAAACAGATTAAGGTCATTGCAATTGTCTGATGCAAACTTTTATACCTATGATACTTCAAGATGCAAAGTCAGCGAGCTTGAAGTATCATAGGTATATTATTGATTAAAGTAAATCACTATGACAAAAAAGTAGACTTCGAGAAGCCGTAGTGACCCTTTCTTTAGTGGTACTAATAGCTTTAAAACAGGTCACAATGAGTGCAGTCCGGTTATAAAAGAATATCTCTTTGAGACTGTTCAAGATCAAATAACTTATCGCTAATAGTCCAAAAACGGCCTTTTTTTCTGGCGATAACAATCTCAGGAGGACGCAGTCGGTGCTGATTATTACACACCTTACTCGGAGCTGTTTCCGTAAAGGGATGATGACGATCAATTAAATGCGCTTGAATAAATCGATTTAAAAATTCAGATTTATGGGTTTTAGTCGAAAGTTGCCAAAATTCATTAAGCTCTGCTCCCTCCTCACTAATATAAGTAACCTTAAGCTGCGGTTTTCCAAATTTATTCTTTCCGGGCTCTAATCTGAGATCTGCACATTTTATAATTAATGCATCTTTGAGTTTAAGCGCTTCACGTAGTTTTTTATCGGGATCCACCAGCACGTGGTCACAATTATTGCAATTCCGCGCAGCGATATCATTATCCGCACCGCAGAGTTCACAAAATTTGGCCCGAAAACGATAACCACATATTATCCGTTCCCCTTCTTCATTATTAGCATATCCCTGGCATTGTCTGCCGTAGTGCTCAATAACAAACCCCGCTGGATCCATTTTCCCCCAGAAGTTATTATTAAACCGACATGCAGGACAAGGGATAGTGACTATTTCACTGTCACTGTCGGGTTTAGGATCTCCCAATTCGGGTTGGTATAAATCATAACAGTTACCCGCGAATTCCAGCACCAAGCAATCTTTTTTGTCCGCAAACAGGCGCAAACCTCGTCCCACAATCTGCTGATATAGACTAAGAGATGCAGTTGGACGTAAAATGGCAATCAAATCAACATGCGGGGCATCGAATCCAGTGGTTAAGACTGAGACATTAACCAGATATTTAATGCTACGTTGTTTAAAAGCATTAATAATACGGTCACGCTCTTCAAGTGGAGTATCCCCAATCACCAGAGCTGCATTTTCATCGCTTAAATAGCCCATAATTTCTTGTGCATGATTGACGGTTGAAGCAAAAATCATCACACCAAGTCTATCTCTGGCAGTCTCAATCACCTGTTCGATAATCTTAGGAGTGACCCGCTGGGATTTTTTAACAATACTATCCAATTCAGCTGTTTTAAAATGCCCGCTTGATGAGGATTTAAGGCTCGAAAAGTCATAGCCCAACACAGCCATGTCCATTATTTTTGGCTCGGTCAGGTATTTTTCATCGAGTAAAAATCGGATCGGTAAATCAAAAATACAATCACGAAAAAAACGCGCCTGCTGTGTGCGGACTTGCCCGCGAGTATGGTATTGATAAATCCACCCTGTCCCGAGGCGATAGGGAGTGGCGGTCAGCCCCAACACTTTTATGTTCGGATTAATTTTTTGGAGATGATTAATCACTCTGCGATAACTGCTGTTTTCATCTTCCGGTACACGATGGCACTCGTCAATAACAAGTAAAGAAAACGCTTCTGAAAATTCTTTTAAACTGTTCACTATTGACTGTACCGATGCGAACACAACCTGGCGCTCAATTTCTTTGCGGCCAAGCCCGGCAGAAAAAATGGATGCTTTTAAAGCGTAACTTTCATACTTAGCGTGATTTTGCTCAACAAGCTCTTTAACGTGTGCCAGCACCAATACTTTTCCTTTGGCGATGCGTGCTAACTCAGCAATAATCAGGCTTTTTCCCGCGCCGGTTGACAGTGTCAGTACGGCAGGTGTTGAATGTTGACGAAAGTAATGAACAGTCGCTTGAACGGCGTCTTGTTGATAGGGGCGAAGCGTATACATATATGTAAGTAACTAATTGCAGACAATTGGCAGCCAAGTTTAATCTAATTCTAATTTTAATGCACAGGTAGTTGTCCCTTTTCGATAACCAGCACCCAATAAGGTTTGCAATATGTTTTATAACCCTTATCTGCATTGAGCAGACGTTAAATACGTCTAATTTAAGCGGCAGCTTATCCTATGTATTTACCTGTAGCATCATTCTTATTAAACTTATCCTCATAGGCTAATTATCACTGAGAAAATCAAAAATTGGATCAGAAATAGACTTTTACATAACGGACTGGCAATCATATAATCCTACTTAATAACATGACCTGCTTGGTTCCGTATATGACCAACAGCAGTATTGAAAATATTAAACTACACCCGCAAATTTATTTCAAAGAGTTAACAATATGATTATTAAAAAAGAGTGGCGAATTTTAACCGTGGGAGATGGTGATTTATCGTTTTC
>JBLHWW010000016.1:0-36668 GCA_047629075.1 Psychromonas sp.
TTGACCTCCAGATTCAGGTCGACAGTCAATAACGATATCCTTGGGTTACTTTTTTTTATTAAGAGATCTACACCTTGACCTTCGGATCGAGATCAACCATCAATAATGAGCTCCTTGCCTTACTTTTTCTTTTATTAAGAAAAAAAAATAAATATCTACACCTTGCACTTCGTCTCTAGACCAACAGTCAATAACGTTATTATTAAGTCACTCCCCTTTTATTCTATATCCTAAACGCGATCCCCCTGATCGCTCAATAGTGCTTTTATTTTAAATTCACTGCAATAATTTTTGGCTTCATCTGCACCTCGATAGTGGAGAGTCTTATTCGAAAATTAAAGTGTTCAGTCCCATTAGAGCTGAATAGACTATTATGATGTCACAAAATAGACATAAGAAAAAAAACAGGTTATACATAATAGCAAATTATAAAGTAAGCTTAAAAACAGATTTAGAAATCACGCATCGCCATCAAAAAAAGATGTACTAGCTAAACTAGATCAGTAATAGCAGCCCCTCCCCGTAAGCTCTCTTCTTGACACTCAGGTGCAGACAAGACAAGCAGGCCCGGATCTAAGTTAGATATTCAGCTATTATTCTACGACCTGAATTGCCGACCGTTAAAAGGATATAAAATGAAATTCAGTTTCAATATGGAAGATGTTAGTCAAGTGTTTGTCGGCGCTTTTGCCCTGGCAGTGCCCATTTCTTTCTCGGAGGAAGCATGGCGATTGGGTGAAACACTACCTTTTCCTAACTTATTCATGTTATTTACTTTATCGGTACTGTTTCTTTCTTTTTTTACCTATGAAAGTGTATTTCAAAAGAATATAAAGTCTCGTTTAATCGTGTTTATATTTCGTATCTTCATCGCTTATGTGATGGCCGCTTTCGTGGTCAGTTTAGTGTTATTGTGTTTAAATAAATTGCCGTTGTTAGAGGATCCAATAACCGCTTTAAAACGCATAATAATTATTACTATGCCTGCGTCAATGGGTGCCATTGTAGTCGATAGCTTTGACAAAGAGTGAACAGCAACATGCTTCATCACAGGGATAAAAACGACCGAACTAATAACTGTCAAACATGTATTATGAGTATTATACCAACTCCACTAATTAGGTGATCTATTTAGGCGTCGTAAGAATAAATGAAAGCAAGGCATTGATTGCAGTAACTAGTTATTCTAATTATAAAATCAATAACGAAGCTAGCATTCATTTGACCAAGCATAAATGAATAGAAAATTAGTGGGTTTGGTATTATGTTTCCCACTCTACCGCCACGGATTAGCATTGACCTATGAACAAAAAACTTTCCCGAACAGAAATACGTCATCAAATTCGCACTACAAGACGCGATCTTTGCGGCTTACAGCAAAAACAAGATGCCGACAGGTTGTTCTCACATTTAATTAAACATTCGCGGGTTCAACAAGCAGGAAAAATCTCAGTCACTCTTGCTTATGATGGTGAAATAGATACGCTCAGGTTTGTTGAGTGGTGCTGGCAAAACAACAAAAAAATATACCTGCCGGTTATACACCCCTTTCATAAAGGTCACTTGTTGTTTCTGGAGTACACCACAAAAACTAAAATGGTGCTTAATCAACACGGCATATTCGAGCCAAAATCAAATCAATTAGATACCTGTCCAATGAATGATTTAGATCTTATTTTCATTCCTCTTGTGGCATTTGATACGCAGGGAAATAGGATCGGCATGGGAGGCGGTTATTACGACAGGATGCTGGCTCCTTGGTTTCAAGATAAAACTGGCCCCTACCCAATCGGTTTAGCCCATGATTGCCAGCAAATAGAACAACTACCCGTTGAAGAATGGGATGTGCCTTTACCCGAAATAATAACCCCTTCAATGCACTTTCGTTGGTAATTCCAAAAATTAATGAACAATGTGCCTTCTTTTTTGAATAAGCAGCTGCAAGTAGTTTGTCTCGAAAATCGTCCTGTTTAATCATTATCACATGGATAACTAAACAGGATTGAGTATAATCTCCGCAACTTTTACAGCGAATGATAAAAACAGGAAGCCCGGACTATGACACAAGATGAAATGAAAAAAGCAGCCGCTTATGCAGCATTGGAATATGTACAGACAGATTCAATTGTTGGCGTCGGCACTGGCTCAACAGTGACTCATTTTATTGATGCACTGGCAACCATAAAGCATCTTATCAAAGGAGCGGTTTCAAGCTCCGATGAATCAACTGCAAGGTTACAATCCTATGGTATTGATGTTTTTGATCTTAATGAAGTGTCTGAATTAAGCATTTATGTCGATGGTGCGGATGAAATAAATCCCTTTAACCACATGATTAAAGGTGGCGGTGCAGCCTTAACACGTGAAAAGATAATTTCAGCAGTTGCTGACAAGTTTATCTGTATTGTGGATAACACTAAAAATGTTGATATCCTGGGTGACTTTCCATTACCTATTGAAGTGATTCCGATGGCGCGCAGTTATGTTGCACGTGAATTGGTTAAATTAGGGGGAGATCCGGTTTACCGTCAGGGTCTGGTAACAGACAACGGCAATGTGATTTTAGATGTTCATAACTTGAAAATTGCTGAACCACTTAAATTAGAGGCGCAAATCAACGCAATTGTTGGCGTAGTAACTAATGGTCTATTTGCAAACCGTGCGGCCGATGTTGTTTTAGTAGGTACGCCAGATGGTGTTAAAACGCTAAAATAACAAATTTTTTTATACCTGTTATCATTCAAAATGCAAAAATCAGCAAGCTGAGAGCTGAGCAAATTCTAAGTGTGGAGGTGAAGATCTAACGGCTTAAATCAAACTTTAGATCTTTACCTCTCAGCTTGTCCTAATGGGAGTTAGCTCGAAAACTAATTCGGCGTTACAACATTTGATAAGGGAATGCCATTATCAAATGTTGTACCTTATCTTGGTGTTCGCCTAGCGCCTGATAAATGCATTTTGATTGGTAACGGGTATTAGTGAGCACGGCAAACTTTGCGCACACTCGCATAAAACGTAATAACTAAGTCCAAACTTTTATTTGTGAATTTCATCACAAAAAGTTCACAACCGCTGTAGTTTTTGCTATTTTAAGTTATCCAAAATTACACTTCCCATTTTATCAACTAAGTCTGCTTATTGAATACTTAGTTGGCATATTGGAACTCTTAAAATGTGTTTGTCAATTTACCTGATTGACAGACCACAAGGAAATATAATGACTAAGCTTTCGCTTGATAAAGATAAAATAAAAATTCTGCTACTTGAAGGATTACATCAAAGTGCGGTTGATACTTTCACCCAGGCTGGTTACAACAACATCCAAAACATCAAAACAGCGTTAAGCGAAGAAGAATTAATTGAAAAAATTAAAGATGCACATTTTGTTGGTATCCGTTCCCGTACTAACCTCAATGCAAGCGTATTAGCTGCCGCAGATAAACTGGTTGGCATCGGTTGTTTTTGTATCGGTACCAATCAGGTTGATTTGAATGCGGCTCAAGCAAGGGGAGTCGCGGTATTTAATGCGCCTTTTTCAAATACCCGCAGTGTTGCAGAATTAGTATTAGGTCAGGCATTATTATTATTGCGCGGTATTCCAGAACGTAATGCAAAAGCGCATCGTGGCGAGTGGGATAAATCAGCGACTAAGTCCTATGAAGCGCGTGGTAAAAATTTAGGTATTATAGGTTACGGCCACATCGGAACTCAGTTTGGTATTCTTGCTGAAAACTTAGGTTTTAAAGTTTCATATTACGACGTCGAAAACAAATTAAGCTTAGGCAATGCGGTACAAATAGCGACTATGGAAGAGCTGCTTGCACAGTCTGATATCATTAGTCTGCATGTTCCTGAACTTGACTCGACTAAAAATATGATGGGCGCTAAAGAATTTGCACAAATGAAAGATGGTGCGATCTTTATGAACGCAGCACGTGGCACCGTTGTTGATATCCCCGCGTTATGCGCAGCACTTGAGAGTAAAAAACTTTCTGGTGCCGCTATTGATGTGTTCCCAACTGAGCCGGGATCAAATAAAGAAGAGTTTATTTCTCCACTGCGGAAGTTTGATAACGTACTGTTAACACCCCACGTTGGTGGCAGCACCCAGGAAGCCCAAGAAAATATTGGCTATGAAGTTGCAGGAAAATTAGTTAAATACTCCGATAATGGTTCTACATTATCCTCTAAGAACTTCCCTGAAGTGTCTTTACCAGTGCATATTGATGCCAGCCGTTTACTGCATATTCATAAAAACATGCCGGGCATTCTAACCAAAATAAACTTAACCTTTGAAGAGTATGGCATCAATATTGCGGCGCAATACCTGCAAACAAATGCAAATATTGGTTATGTGGTCATTGATGTAAACAGTGATGATGCGCAGCTTGCATTAACCAAATTAAATGAGATCGAAGGTACAATTAAAGCGCGTTTATTAAGATAAACCCACTTGCCTCTGTCGACCATCAAAAAACCTGAATGTTATATTCAGGTTTTTTGATGGTCGTAATAAAATGACTATTACGGCTAAAAGTTTTGCGGTTGGGCTAAAAAACTCCAGGCAATAAAACGGCTCACTTTCTGGCCTTGCGCCATTTTAATGACCTTCGTATGCTCAGCACCCGCTTTTTCAAGTTGTTTTTGTAGCGGCCCTACATTTTCAGATTTTGAAACTAAACTGCTGAACCAACAAACTTGCCGAGCATAATCTTTACTTTCCTGAATCATCTGTTTTAAAAATGCGATTTCCCCACCAGCACAACAAAGCTCTACTTCCTGCCCGGAAAAATTAAGCACTCGCAATGGGTTATTTTGATCTTTACTGAGATTTTTTATTTTCCGTGTACTGCCGGCAAGGGCTTTTTCCATAGAGGCATGGAAAGGCGGATTACACATGGTCAAGGTAAATTTTTCTTTCGCTTTAATCACCCCCGCAAAAATAGCCTGTTTATTCTTTTGCAACTGTACTTTAATAAAAGGTTTAAGCGCGACATTAGATTTTATAATCAGCTCCGCCATTTTTACCGATAACGGATCAATATCCGTTCCCACAAAAGACCATCCGTAACTTTGGCTGCCTAAAATGGGATAAATGCAATTTGCCCCTGTGCCTATATCTAATACCTTAATCTGCTTACCTTCCGGGATTTTCCCCTTAAAAGTATCGGCTAATAAGTCCGCAAGATAATGAATATAATCAACACGCCCCGGAATTGGCGGACATAAATATCCTTGCGGTATTTGCCAGAAATCAACATGATAAAACTGTTTCAGCAAAGCTTGATTGAGTAGTAATACCGCCTGTGGATCACTAAAATCAAGTGTTTGCTCACCTTTAGGATTAATCCTTAAGAATGCACTTAATGATGGAGACTGTTCGCAAAGTTGTCTTAAATCGTAGCTGCCCCGGTGTAAATTTCTTGAGTGTAATAATTTTTTAACTTGTATATCCTTGGTCATTCAATTTATCCAAAAAATGGGCGCTAAAAACGCATAGACTTAATTTCAGCCATAATAGTCGTGTTCTAAAAGTATTTGCTTAAACAATGATGCTCATAAACTCATATCCGGATACTCACTCAACTCACCGCGAATATCTAAGATATTTCTTTTGTAGGTAAATTTTATCATCTGATGATCAAGCGCGACAGCAAACCAGGCGATCAGGGTACGATCATTTTTTTTCACTTGCTCAACACGGTAGCTCTCAAATTTTCCAAATTTACTATTAATTATCTCTTTCCCGGTGACTTTAAAAAAATAGTGCCCGATCGAGTCCGAGGTTTGCATAAAAAACTCAAAGTCAGTTTGTCCTGCTTTTAATCCTTGGCGAATTTGCAGGAGAATGGTGTTAAAATCCACAAGATACTCTTTCGGATTGCTGTAATGGGTACTTTTTCCTTTATTAACTATGGTTGTATTATGACCGTTATTATAAAATTTAGCAGACATATTGACCGTACTGAAGCCAACACTATTACGTACAAAACGTTTAGTGACATAACGCTGGGGTTTTTCGTCCCAGTAAATATCTGAAATTTGATTACCACCGAATTTCATCAGTAAAAACGACAGATCCGTAATAGTATTAACCTTAATTTGGTCATCTTTCAATTGCAGTTCTCTGATCATTTTTCCTATTGATATTTTTTTGTAATAAACATTGTAAACATAAGTCTGTTCATTGGTAGCTGGCAAATCAGCTTCTTCCGCAAGCCCTACTGGACTGGTTGTCAACAGCAAAAAAAAAGACAAAAAAGATAAAAATTTATTTACTTTCAAAGGACTATATCTCCTGGATTTGTTGTACTATGGTAAACAATCCATTGCTACGAGACGGGCTTAAATGCTTAAGTAAACCCAGGTTTTCAAAATAGTGATTAATATCAAAATGGCGGATCTGCTCCGCGTTTTTACCCTGATAAATAATGAACAAGATCATCATTAATCCTTTAACGACACGCGTCTCACTGTCCATTTTAAAGGTATAAAAATCGTCCTGTTTCTCAATCATTAACCAGGCTAAACTTTCACATCCCTGTACTCGATTAGTTTCAATTTTATTCTGTGAATCCATTTCCGGGAGTTTTTTACCCCATTGAATAATCAATTTATACTGTTTATCCCAACTCTTATTTTCTTGAAAATCATTTAATAATTGTTCCGTTGTCGGTAAAGACAATGCCATTTTTACCTATCCTTAATTTAATATAACCAAAGCTAGCTTTTGCTTGGGTTAAAAGTTTAGCAAAAAACATAAAACTGCACACTTTTTTATAACAAGCAGTTATTACGCATTATAATCAGAATTCCTATGACTATCTTTTTTTATTCTTCATATAATCTGAAAATAAAATTAATGCTCCGCTACTCCCGGTTAATTTTGCACTTTTATTATCATCCCTTCCTACCCATGTTGTAACCACCTGCTCGGCATCGAAACCAACAAACCAGCTATCATATAAGTTGTTGGTGGTACCTGTCTTTCCGGAAAAGTATTGGCCCTTATTTCGCCAGGTTAAACTGCGGGCAGTACCTTCTGTGGTCACTTTATGCAGTGTATCGGTCAATTTTGTGACCGCCTGTTCAGAGAATATTTTTTTACGCCGAACCGGACGTTGATACAACAACCGCCCTTCTTTCGAAACTATTGAGCGAATAATAGTTAATGGTTGATAAACGCCGGACATGGTAATGGGTTGATACAGCTGCGCGACCTGGAAAGGGGAAAGGGTCACACTCCCTAAGACCAAAGAGGGATAAGCTCTGATTTTTTCCGTCACCCCCATTTTATATAAGCTGTTAATAACATTGTTAAGGCCCACCTGCATCCCTAAATTCACCGTTGGTACATTCAAAGAGTAAATTAAGGCATCCTCGAGGCTCACATCACCGCGGAATTTACGGTCGTAATTTTTTGGACTCCAGTGCTCACCGGAACCATTTTTCAGGACAATCTCTTTATCATTTAATCTATCACCCAGATCAAATCCGCCGTCCAACGCAGTTAAATAAACAACGGGTTTGACTAACGATCCGATCGGCCTTTTGGCATCCAGAGCGCGGTTAAAACCACTAAATTTGACGTCTTTACCTGATACTAAAGCCAGTACCTCAGCATGCTTACGATCGCTTACTACCATCGCTCCTTGTAGCATCAATTGACCTTTCTTTTCAAGACCATTGATCCCCTGCGCAACCGCCAGCTCGGCATTTTTTTGCACAAAGGGATCGATCGAAGTAAAAATAAACAAACCGTCACGTTTACGCACTTTATTGGCAACATTCGCCTGCAACTCTCGACGTAATAAACTAAGAAAGGCGGGATTTACACGATGATTTAAAGCACCTATCGCGCTTAAATGAAGAGCGCCTCGTACTGCATATTGATAATCACGAACACTTATAAGGTTATATTCAAGCATGGTACGCAAAACCAGATCACGACGTACTAATGCCCGTTGCGGATTACGGTGAGGGTTGTAATAAGAAGGGCCTTTGATAATTGCCACCAGCAGGGCAATTTGTTCAATCCGTAATTCATTAATAGGACGGGCAAAATAATAATCACTGGCAAGCTCAATCCCGTAGATACCGGAGCTACCGTTCTGAGCCAAATATACTTCGTTTAAATAGGATTCCAAAATTTTATCTTTACTGTATTTATAATCGATTAGCAACGCGATGTAAGCTTCTTGAAATTTACGCCACAAACTACGATTTTCGTTCAAAAAAAGATTTTTGGCCAACTGCTGAGTAAGCGTACTACCGCCCTGTAAAGTTTTCCCTGCCTTAAAGTTAACTATAAATGCGCGGAGAATGGCGAGCGGTGAGATCCCCTGATGGTGATAAAAATCACGATCCTCCATCAATAACAAAGTATTAACCAGTAGATCGGGAATCTGCTCAAAAGCAATAAAAACACGATCTTCAATATCATCCGATACAAGCCGCTCTAATAGTAAGGGATCCAGACGTACCGAGTTTATATTATGCTGATTTTTAGCGCTGATCGACTGAATCCGATCGCCCGAAAAGTTAACCGCAATTAGCTTTTCACTTTCATAACGATCCGGAAAATTAAAAGCGCGTTTATAAATCAGTACCTGCTGTTTGCTGACCGCAAACTGCCCGCTTGCCTGCACGTTTCGTACCGGACGATAGTTTAATAACTTAAGCTCTGCGATTAACGCTTGTTTCGATAATTTGCTGCTGGCAGTTAATAATAGAGGCCGGGCATAAACCTGTGCCGGTAAGGTCCAGGTTGACCCGTCTAATTTACGCTCAATTTTTTTATCAAAATAGATACCGGCGATAAACATCAGTGCGATACAAGCGATGCTAGCTTTCCAAAAAAAAGACCATAAAAAACTTAAAAATAACTGTTTCAAAGATTTTTTATTTTGAGGTTTAACTTTAAGTTTGCGCTTAGGCTTAGGTTTGGGCTTAGTTTTTGATTGTTTGCTTGTTTCAACAACCTCAGGTATTTTACTATTTTTAGACATCAATTTCCCAACTGTTTTATTTTTTATCTGTCTACTTTGCGGGATCAAACGATTTACCGAACTAATAATGGACTGTAGCGGCGGATTAGCAAGGAGATTAACTCACTTTGCTGCGCTGCCTCATTGTCTCCCTTATATTCGCCAAGCCCTTCTTCAAGCAACACGCGTGCAGCAATTTGCTATTTGCCACCCGGCATTAACTTATAGGTGATAACAAACAACTCATTTGTATGCGGATAAATTTCTTTAATGAGTTCTTTGAGTCGCGGTAATGTCAGGTATTCCTGCTGAGCATGAAATTCGTTAATCTCATCAAACCCTATTGGCTCCACGGATATGATTTCTATATTACAAACCTTGTTATCTGTTTCCAAGGTGAAAACTTCGACTTGAGAGCCGACAATATAGTGGCTTTCAGACTTATCCCGAATCGTTATTGTCTTTTTACCCGATTTAATCAATGGAGTAAGAAATTCAAAAAACGTAATTTTATCTGCAACATCTGTCATTATTCATTCTCATTTTATAATACTTAAGTAGATCAACAAACGCAGGGTTTGTCCTTTTTTTGAACAATCTCTGCGTGTCTACTGCACTAAATTATTCGGCTATTTTGCCGATTATTGCTGGGGTTTTATCCTGTTATTACTTGTTTTCCTGATCTTCTTCCTTGCGATCCGGATGAGCGTCTGCATCAAAACAGGTCGCATCTTCCAACTCACCGAACCAAAGATATGAACTTGTAATTTCATACTGGCGTTCATTGTCCGTTGGGGAGAGTTCTTTCAGTATCCAAAGTATACTTTTTGCCTCAGGGAAGCTCTCCCCATTGATTTTCTCTTCAAAAAGACGATTTAGAATAGCAGATTCCTGCAATCCATTGGCAAGCAATCTGACGATCACCGCATGCAGTGATCCGTCAAAAATATCAAAAAATTGCTTTTCATCGGCGCTTATTTTTATCGTCAATTTAACGCCTGTCGGCTCGGTGAACGTGCCATTATATGCCTTTCTTAACAGTTCATAGGCATTAAAAAGGCTCATGTGATACGCAGGATCGGCATGTACTTCCCAAAGGTTCTTTTCCAGCATTTGATGACTTATTTGATCTATCTTGCCTGCGCTAATTTCATTCTTAAAAATATGTGTTAAAAGCAATTTAGCGGATTCATGTGCTTCTAAATCATTAAGTGACATCAAACACATCTCTTTTAACTCTGATTCACTCATTCCGCTAAGTTCATCTTCATTCATATCAATCATAGATAACAGTGCGTTATAGTCATCAGCTAACCAAGCATTTTCAATTTCAGAAATTTTCTGAAAAGATAAAATCTCTACATTAAATTCTTTGTTCATTGCAATCTCCTATTATTAAAAGATGAGGATTTTTTTTGTAATATTTCAATTAATTGATTATATAAGTCATTATGCATTATAGGGAGCGGGTCTTTTACTCTATCCTATCAATAAGGTAAGCAATTCAAAACGCGTAATTTTATCTGCGACATTATTCATTCTCACTTCGTCATATTTAAGTGAATAACGATTAAGCTAACATTGTTGGCCATATTATTATATTTCATTTATCCAAAACCTGAAGGTTTCCACCATGCCATCACTCGCGGTTCCAGAATATAACGTCGCTGAGATAGTTGCACATAATATGTTGGCTAAGACATGGCAGCCCATTTTTAAATGGGCTTATTGACCAGAGTGATCAGCTTAGGTGGAAATGATTTGTTTCTGATGTTGCGTGAAGGTTGCCAGTAATAAACTGTTAGTGACTCTGCTATTTTCAGAAAGTGTCTTGACCTGTCGTAAGAATATTTGACAGTACCAAAACAGCATTCCGGTGCTGTCACAAGTATTGCCTCTGGAATATAATACCTTGATATTATGAAGAATATTATTGGCTAAAATTTAAAGAACACAGATAGCCAACAATATTATGTTGTTGTGAATTGACTTATTAGCTAGTTGATTGCTCGACTCTCGCTAAGAATATTCCCATTGCAATAAACAAAGAACCAAAAAATTTGTTTTGTAATTTTATAAAATTAGCTTTAACTAAATAGGGTTTCAGTAAGGTCGCTAATAAAGCATAACTGCACATAACGGCCAAATCGATCATTAGCACCGTACTGCCTAATGCAATATATTGAACAACTAGGTCAAGTTCAGGATTTAAAAATTGTAGTAAGAACGCCGCTAAAAATACAATTGATTTAGGATTCATCATATTGGCAGCAAAACCTTCCCATATTAGATTTTTATTAGATGCATTAGGTACTAATTCATGTTCAGAATTTACGGGCCCCTCACGACTGAAAAATTTAGAAGGCCCAAATATAATAAATAAGCAGCTTCAAGATATTTTAATATTGTAAAAGCCAATGCAGAAGTCGCCAATAGTGATCCAAGTCCCGCTGATACAATTAAAATATGGGTGAGTAAT
The DNA here is from genome assembly GCA_047629075.1 of Psychromonas sp. Lineage (GTDB taxonomy): Bacteria > Pseudomonadota > Gammaproteobacteria > Enterobacterales > Psychromonadaceae > Psychromonas. The sequence continues at coordinate 11,467 of JBLHWW010000016.1, forward strand.
GTCATCTGTAAACCTAATATATTCTTTACTACCGTTTTAAGCCCCCCAGAAATTGAGTTATACCAAAAGAATTAATGAAGTGATCAAGTATTGCGCAGGAAAAATTAACACTAACAAGGCCTGAGTTGCAGGAGATAGTTGTTCTCACTTCAAAAATCAGAACGCGGTTAGGGATGATTTGAACCAGCAAGGGTGATCACCTTTTTAGTTCTTTTGGTATTACTGACCATTGTCACCATGGCCGCTCCGGGAGCAATACTGAAAATCACACATGCTAATGCAAATGTTAACCATCATTCTAATAAGATACTAAGTTCCTTTTCGCATTGATAGATAATGAGAGCCAATAACTGGCTCACTGACCAGTAAAATGTTTTTATTTTTATAAAAAATGGTCGCCGTTACGCATCCATATTTAATGAATTTGCTATTAGTTGTACTTTTTATTTCTGTGTTTCAGCCAACCGTGAGCATGTGAATGTCGGGGATCTTTGTGCGTCCAATGCACCACCCCGCCTTTGCTGTTCCACTCGTACTCACCATAGAATTCAACCCAATCCCCCACTTTCAAGTTTGAGATTCTTGGGGCCAGGTCAATATTATGGGAGAGCAAAATAGTTTGGTGGTTAACTAAGCGAAGAATAAACCGCTGATGCTTAGCGCCATAGGTATCATCAGCAAGGACTTTAATGACTTCACCTTTGCCTTGGACCTGAATATCACTTTGCCGAGCCTCATAGACCTGCTTTAAGTCAGCATCATCCGCCCAAACAGGTAATGAGAGAATGCTCAATAAAACTATGATGCTCGCCAGCATACGTTTCATTTTTATCATCCTTAATATTTTATTAAACTGCTGGTCCAAAATAAGCCTTAAGGTCACATTTTATCTGTTTGCTTGGAAATATAATAAGCAGGCCATTGAGCACTGCAGTACGGCATGTTGGCTCAGAATAAAGATTCCGACAAATCAAATAATTCTTGATTGAAAGGGCGTTTCATATTGTTAATGCAATCGATAATATCATAGTGAACCATTTGTGAGTTCACTACACCGATGCAACGACCACCTTGATCGCTTAATAACAGCTTAACAGCAAAAGATCCCATACGACTGGCCAAAATACGATCCCGGGCTGTCGGTGTACCACCACGTTGAATATGGCCTAAAATGGTGGCACGTGTATCGTGACCAGTTTCAGCTTGGATATGCTCAGCAAGTTTATCAACCTTTGTCATGTGCTCACAGATGGCGATAATCATATGGGTTTTACCTTTTGTAATACCGGCTTTGATTTGCCCTAGCAACTCAGCTTCGTTATAGCCCTTTTCTGGAATCACAACGAATTCAGCACCACCAGCGACTGCTGCACCTAAGGTTAAATCCCCACAGTAACGCCCCATGATTTCAACAATCGAGATACGTTTGTGTGATGCAGATGTATCCCGTAAACGGTCAATTGCTTCAACAACGATGTTCAGTGCGGTATCAAAACCGATGGTCGAGGTCGTACCTGGGATATCATTATCGATAGTACCTGGAATACCGATGCATGGGTAACCCATTTCAGTGAGTTTTTTAGCCCCCATGTATGAACCGTCACCGCCAATAACAACTAAGGCATCAATACCCTGTTTTTTAAGATTATCAATAGCTTCTTCACGGATTTTTTGTTGCTTAAATTCAGGGAAACGTGCCGATCCTAAGAAAGTACCACCGCGGTTAATTACATCAGAAACAGAATTACGATCGAGCGGCTTAATCTTACCTTGATGCAACCCTTCATAACCATCAAAGACACCATAGACTTCTAAACCAAGATGTAAGCCTTCACGTACGACTGCACGGATTGCGGCATTCATACCAGGCGCATCGCCTCCACTTGTTAAAACACCTATTTTTTTAATCATTACAATCTCCAATATACGAGTCAATAGTCTTTCAATTTGGTTTAGAGTGAGGTACTGCTGATAAAAAAAACCTCTTTAGTTCTTTTAAAAAATGAGGATAGAACGCAAGAAACTCGACTCTCAAAGGTTAGCAAATATAACCAATTTATTTTAAACATCTATTCACCCAAGTAGTTAAACAACTTTTTTGATACTCGCTTAAAGTTTTGATGCAAAACAAGCTTTAATTTCAGCAGTGGTCATTTCCTCTGTTTGATTGGAAAAACAATAATAGTCAGGCCGTTGATCACTAAAATGCAGCATAGTCATGGCAAAATTATTACCCTTTGAAAATAAGACGACAGGAATATTATACCCGTGATCAATCAAAATGCTTGATTTTTAGCTTAATGAGATCATGATATTCCAATGCTTAATATGTCATTGACAGAAGAACAGAAATCAACCTTAGAGTTACGGCATAAAAAATTCCGTGATAAGCGTGACTGTGATCTTATCAATATGCCGTTAGAGCGAAAAATTAATGCTGACGATTGGCAGAGCGCCACCGGTGATTATTCGGCTGAAATTTCACAAACTATTTTCTTTTTTTAATTGAACGTCCGGGCAACTCTAGTAGTGGCGCTTCCGGCCAGCGATGTTTAGGGTATCTGCCGCGCATATCTTTGGCGACATCAAAATAGGAAGTGCACCAAAAATTGGCTAAATCGCTGGTCGTTTGAATGGGTTTTCGCGCTGGTGAAAGCAGTTCAAAACGGATTGGGACGGTGTTGTTCCCTAGCATAGGTGAATCTAACTGGCCGAACATCTCCTGCAGAATAATAGCCACAGTCGGTCCCTGCTGCTGATCATAACGAATGGTGATTGATTTGCCGCTTGGCGCTTCATAAAACTCGGCCGCCTCGGAGGCTAACGTCTGGCTTTCCTGCCAGGTTAAGGTCGCCATCAGTAAGTCAACAATATTGAGTTGTCTGAGCTGCTTGATAGTTTTTACCTTGCCGATATAGGGCAGTAACCAGTTATCTAACTGCTCAATTAAAGTGGTTTCGCTTATTTGTGGGAAATCGGCCATCACGGAGCTCAACCATTTTACTCTCGCAAGCCATGAGGCGCAGCGGTTTGTCCAGTTGAGAAAGGTCAGCCCCTCCTGCTTAAGCAGATCTGCAACACACAGGGAAAATTCATTGTCCGGGATTTCGCTTAAGAGCTGCTCTTCAAGTACTAAAGCGCAATAAATGAGCTTTTTCCGACCAATCACTTTCTCTTTTTTAGTGTCTAAGACGTAATGATTACTCTCGATCAACTGCTTAGCGAGTACCGTTTTAATTTGCAGGATGGAAACAGCCACACAGCTGTAGATATGCCCGTCTTTGTTTTTACCGTCACAATCGCACACCACCAACCAGGGCTCGCCTTGAACAGAGTCCATTTCTCTTAGCGTGACGCCCCGCCCATTGGCCAGTAAATAACGGTTGCTTTCTGTACTGCGAATTTTGGCTAAACGATCCGGATAGGCCGTCAGTAATAAAGCGCCCGCGTAATGGCTCAAGTCAAATAAACTGACCGGGTCGCCCAGAGTTGATAACCCTAGCGATTTTGCAAAAGATTTAGCCAGGGTCACCACCTGCTCTAAAACACCGAAATTAAGATTGCGGTTGGTTTTTAATGATTTTCTATTCACCAGATAATCACAGAACAGCATAGCGCGCTCAACAATGTCCGAGCTCCCGGCATTGAATAAAATATCGCGTTCAGAAAGCAGTGCCGCCAGAATACAGGCAATTCTCTTTTCCATCGTCGATTGACAGGAAAGCAACATACTCGCAAGTCTTGGCTCAAGGCCCATTTTTAATGCACGGGTTCCTTGTTTGGTTATCTTGTTCTGCGTATCCAGTAAGCCTAAAACGCGGTTAAGGGAGCAGGCGACATCAAAGTGATGCTCAGGTGGCGGCGTTAACCAGTTAACTTCCGCGAAGATAGTTATTCCCCAGGCAGCCAAATCCAATACTAAGCTGCTCAAATCAGTATTAGTTATTTCCTCGGCCTGAAAATCATTGAGTCCCTGGTGCTTTGCTTCACTGTACAGACGAATAGCCCGCCCACGCTGCAAACGACCCGCCCGTCCAGCTCTCTGGGTAGCTGAGGCTTTGGAACTAAAAGTTGTTTGTAATCGTGATAAACCGCTTTTCACATCAAAAATTAGCACCTTTTCCAAACCGGAATCGATCACAGTACTGATACCTTCAATGGTTAAGCTGGTTTCCGCAATATTGGTGGAAAAAACAACTCGGCGTTGACTGCCTGAGCTTTTGCTCAGTACCAACTCCTGCTGGGACAGTGACAGACCGCCATGTAAGGGTAATAAGTCGAGGCTTGAGCCAAATTGCTGTTTGGCTAATTGGATGGCTCTTTTTATCTCTCCTTGCCCGGGTAAAAATATTAGAATATCACCCGTGGTTGTCTCATTGAATACCATCTTCAGCGCCCTCATCACCTGCTGATCGAGATACCTTTGAGTGTTACTGCTATATTCAACCTCAACGGGGTAGGCTCTTCCCGGGCATTTTATTACCGGCGCATGGTTAAGATAATCAGAGAGCAGAGTTGTATCGATCGTCGCTGACATGACCAATAAGGTCAAATCATCCCGATAGGCTTGTTGAACTTCCAAGGCCAGCATTAAGGCTAAATCAGCATGAATAGAGCGCTCATGAAACTCATCAAAAATAATCAGTCCAACATCACTCAATTCAGGATCATTTTGCAAACGGCGGGTTAAGACCCCCTCGGTCACAATTTCCAGCACAGTATCCGCTGATATTTTGCGTTCATTGCGAATCTGGTAACCAATACGTTGTCCTACTTTTTCACCTAACAGTTTTGCCAAATAAAAAGCGATCGATTTAACCGCCACTCTTCGTGGCTCCAGTAAAATAATTTTTTTACCCTTTAAAAAAGGCGCGCCAAGCAGGCTTAAGGGAACGGCGGTTGATTTACCTGCCCCCGGTTCAGCCTGCAGCACTAGTGCCGAATATTGGCTAAGGGTTTCTTGTATTTGTGGAATAAAATCATCAATTGGAAGCACGTGTAAAATAACCTGAATGTGAGTTGAATGTTGTTTATACTGCGCATTATAACTGAAAATCTGATATAACTGAAAATATGGTGGGGCGTTATTGACAGATGGGAACTTGCCTGTACAGCATTACTACTAAAGTGAACCGTCAACTTTCCAGCAGCACCTATTACTCAGTTGAAAGAACTTAACCTTAAAAAATATTTTCCAGCCTGAGAGCGGTTTGCCCCCCAAGGGAAAGTTAACAAACTTGAACTACACTTTTTTAAATGAGTAATTCAGCGGGTGAATAGGACTATTAGCGCATCCAAAAACATGAATAAAAAATCAATGTTTGTGGGAGCTGTAATACAATTAAGAAATAATTAAAATAAAAGCAGCTTAAATCGACAAAGGTTAATTGACTGATTATAATTTACTTGCTATAGATAGCCGCCGAAAATATACGGAAGCATTTTAACGTGATTTTCTATTTTATTTTATTCTCATTTTGCCACTGCATTGATGCCAGCAATTAGCACAATCAATCATGCATCAATTAAGGAAATTTCTATGCCAACTCAAATAAAAAAAACATTAGGCATTTTAGCCATTGCCGGAGTGGAACCCTATAAAGTAAAGCGTGATGAAGAGTACATGGGTAAACCTCAACGTGATCATTTTACCAAAATCCTTAATGCATGGCGCACTCAATTACGTCAAGAAGTTGACCGTACAGTTGACCATATGAAAGATGAAGCGTCAAACTTTCCCGACCCGATTGACCGTGCTACGCAGGAAGAGGAATTCAGTTTAGAACTTCGCGCTCGCGACCGTGAACGTAAATTAATTAAAAAGATTGAAAAAACCTTAAAGAAAATAGATGAAGATGATTTTGGTTTTTGTGATTCTTGTGGCGTAGAAATCGGCATCCGCCGTTTAGAAGCCCGCCCAACGGCAGAATTATGCATTGACTGTAAAACATTAGCTGAAATCAAAGAGAGACAGATAGTTGGTTAATCCTCTTTTTGTAAAACAAACGGTTAGCCATAGGCTAGCCGTTTGTTTTTATAAGTTACGTCTTGCCTAAACCCATCTTATATCGTGGACGCTTTGCTCCCTCTCCTTCAGGTTCCATGCACTTTGGCTCTTTAGTCGCAGCGTTGGGCAGTTATCTGCAGGCAAGATCTCAGCATGGTTTCTGGCAAGTTCGTATTGATGATATTGATCCTCCCCGTGAAGTAAAAGGTGCCGCGCAGGATATTCTTCTGACTCTGCAGGCTTACGGACTGAACTGGGATGGTGACGTCATTTACCAAAGCCATAACAGTCAATCCTATGAGAATGCCCTCGGCCAATTGACAGAACAACAACTCTGTTATGCATGCGCCTGCAGCCGTAAGATGATTCGCAAAAGTCATGGACTTTATCAGGGCACTTGCCGGTATAAACAGCTCCCAGAAATAAATAATGCACTGCGTATTAATTTACACAATATGATCCATCCGGTGACCCATTTTGATGATCAATTGCAGGGAAAGGTGGTCTTAGATAAAAAACAAGCCAGTGAAGATTTTATTGTCAGGCGTAAAGAGGGGTTATATGCTTATAATTTAGCCACCGTCATTGATGATATCAATCAGGGTATTACAGAGATAGTACGCGGTGCCGATCTGCTCACGACTACGGGTAAACAACTTACCCTATATCAGCTGTTAAATAAAAAAACACCCACTTATCTGCACTTGCCCGTCGCGGTGACAGCACCCGGCAACAAGCTTTCCAAACAAAACCATGCGTTAGCAATCAGTAAAGACAATCCAACCCCAACATTATTAGCAGCACTAAACTTTCTAGGGCACACTGTGCCGCAGGAAATTGCGCTAAAAAGTTGCTCTGCAATACTGAAATGGGCAATACAAAACTGGTCGCCGAAAAAACTGCCGCAGCTTGCTGAAATTCAAATCAAAAATTAATTTGTCTTTCACCTCCTGCGCACATAAAATAGAAATATATTTTGCAGCAGAAAATTAATCATTGAGGATAGCGTTATTAAACGATTCAGTAAATTCGTTAAAAAAGTGTTCACACGAAAAAGTGAACAAAAAAAAATCCCAGCAACGGATTCCTTTAAAATCCCGCGAGAGTCACATAATCTCTCCCGTAAGGATATAGATGAAAATGCTTTAAAGGTACTTTATCGTCTTCACAATGCGGGATTCAGGGCATTATTGGTGGGCGGCGGCGTGCGTGATTTGTTGCTTGGCCTAAAACCTAAAGATTTTGACATTACGACTAATGCGACACCCGAAGAGGTTAAAGCTTTATTCCGTAACTGCCGCTTAATTGGTCGTCGCTTTCGTCTTGCACATATTTTATTTGGTCGTGAAGTGATTGAAGTTGCTACTTTTCGTGGTCATCACGATGATGATAATGGCCAGGATGCACAAAAAGTAAAACAATCAGAAGCAGGCATGTTACTGCGCGATAATGTTTACGGCTCGCTAGAGGAAGATGCTGAGCGTCGTGATTTTACCGTTAATGCCCTTTATTACGATATTGCAGATTTTGCTATTTATGATTTTTGTAATGGCATGAAGGATTTACAGGAGCGTAGGCTAACCTTGATTGGTGATCCAGAAGTACGTTACCGGGAAGATCCGGTGCGGATGATGCGGGCTATTCGCTTTTCAGCAAAATTAGATCTTACCATCAGCGAAGAGTGTGCCGAGCCTATTCGCCGTTTAGCGCCTCTCTTACAAGATATACCCGCCGCGCGCCATTTTGATGAAGTTATTAAATTACTTCTTTCAGGCCAGGGCTTAGCAACTTATCGTTTATTAAAAGAATACAAATTATTACAGGTATTATTTCCTATCCTATTTAAAGATGGTGAAGATGATAAAGCAACCCAACTAATTGAACAGGCATTGACCGATACGGATCGACGAATTGCGCAAGGTAAGCACCTTACCCCGGCTTATATTTACGCAATTATTCTCTGGTATCCCCTTGAACAACGTGCGCAGGAGATGACTTTTGAAGGAGGTATAGATTATTATGATGCCTTTTTATTAGCAATGAATGAAGTGCTTAGCATACAAGTCAAAACAATTGCTATCCCAAAACGTTTTACTGCAGCTGTTCGTGATATTTGGGTCTTGCAGTTACGTTTACCTCGATTTGGTGGAAAACGCGCACAACGTGTTTATCAGCACATTAAATTCCGAGCTGCATTTGATTTTTTATCGCTACGCGCAAAAGTAGAACAAAGCTCAGAACTTGCCGAATTAACTGCATGGTGGCAGGAATATCAAGCTCATAATAAATTACCTGATCACAGTTATTCTGGTAATGCGAGCAAAGCCACAGAGGTTAAACCTGCGGATAAAAAACCCTATAAAAAACGCAGATACCCAAATAAAAAACATAAAAAGACAGAGACTACTAGCGTTGATTAGTTATATTGGTGTGGGCAGTAATCAAACAGATCCCACTAAACAGGCGAAATTAGCCATTGAAAGACTTCGCCACTTAACTAATAGCGTTTTTTGTGACTGCTCGTCCTTGTATCACAGTGCACCGATGGGGCCACAGGACCAACCTGACTATATTAATGCAGTGGTTAAAATTGATACGCAACTAACGGCCATAGAGTTGTTGGATGAATTACAAAAAATAGAGCTATCGCAGGGCAGAGTGCGTAAAGAAAACCGTTGGGGACCACGCACCTTAGATCTTGATATTATCTTATATGGTAATGAAGTTATCAATAATGCACGCTTAACCATTCCGCATTATGGAATGAAAGAGCGAGAATTTGTGCTCTATCCCTTATTAGAAATCGACAAAGAATTATGCTTGCCCAATGGCAAAGCATTATCACAACTCACCGCGGATTGTCATAAAAATGGCTTGATCCAGATTAGCGGTTGAATAAAAAGATCATCCCAGTAAAATAATAAAAACATTATAAATATTATAGATATTATAGATATTATAGATATTATAGATATTATAGATCAGCAACTTAAGGTGTACAGGCTAGATTCTCGGGAAGAGCAGAGGTTAATCAAGACGCTTAAAATGCGTTAAAATGATTAATTGGCTGTCTGGCTCGTTGACGATTTACGAAAGCGATGCAAAATTATAATGAAATTTTGCCGCAATAAATACAACAAGTTGCCGTCATTTATTTTTTATCTTGGATTTTTCCGACTTCTGAATTAATTAATATGACCGCTATAAATGTAATTTTAATTTTGGAGTAATCATGGCTAAAATCAGCGTTTCTCGTCTGACTAAAATGAAACAAGACAACCAAAAAATCACCTGCATGACCGCATATGATGCGAGTTTTGCCGCTATTTTTGACCAAGCCGGTATCCAAGTATTATTAGTAGGCGACTCCCTCGGAATGGTATTACAAGGACATGATTCTACGCTGCCAGTGACAGTTGACGATATCAGATACCATACCGCTGCGGTTGTAAGTACGGCGAAAAGTGCATTCATTATCGCTGATTTACCTTTTATGAGTTATTCAACTCCAGAAATGAGCTACGAAAATGCTGCAATATTAATGCGAGCAGGCGCTAATATGGTAAAAATGGAAGGCGGGGAATGGCTCACTGATTCCGTAAAAGGATTAGTGGAACGTGGCATTCCAGTCTGTGGTCACCTTGGTTTAACACCACAATCGGTCAATATTTTTGGTGGTTACAAAGTACAAGGGCGCGAGGAAGAACAGGCAAACGAGCTGCTCAACGACGCATTATTACTGCAGGAAGCAGGGATACAACTGTTAGTTTTAGAGTGCGTTCCGGTCAGTTTAGCAGATCGCATTACAACAGCCTTAAAAATTCCAGTGATTGGGATTGGAGCCGGCTGTGAAACAGATGGGCAAATATTGGTGATGCATGATGCCTTTGGTGTCTCTGCAGGTTTTTGTCCAAAATTTTCCAAAAACTTCCTGCTTGAAACTGGCGATATCCGCCAAGCGGTAACGCTTTATATAGATCAAGTTGAAAGCAGACAGTTCCCGTCTGCTGAACACAGTTTTTACTAAGTATATTGGCAGATAAAAACATGCTTATTATTGATGATCCACAACAACTACGTGAAAAAATAAAAAAACTCAAACAGCAAGGGTCTGAAATTGCTTTTGTGCCAACCATGGGAAATTTACATGAGGGGCATTTAACCCTAGTGCAAGCAGGCCAGAAAAAAGCCGCTGTGGTTATTGTGAGTATTTTTGTTAACCCAATGCAGTTTAATAATGCACAGGATTTACTAAATTATCCAAAAACCGTTACACAAGATTGTGAAAAACTCGCCGCGATGGGGGTCAATATTGTTTTTACTCCCTCAGCAAGCAGTATTTATCCAAATGGTTTAAATGCTCAAACCTATGTTGAGGTCCCCCTTTTATCCGATTGTTTAGAAGGCGAACTTCGTCCCGGACATTTCCGGGGTATGAGCACCATAGTTAATAAATTATTTAATCTTGTTCAGCCTGATTATGCCTGTTTTGGTGAAAAAGACTTTCAGCAGTTAGCCATTGTCAAACAGATGGTCAGTGATTTAGCCCTGCCTATTGAGATAATCTCAGTTGCCACAAAGCGCGAAAAAAATGGTCTGGCCATGAGCTCCCGCAACACTAAACTGAGCGGCTTAGAAAAACAAAAAGCCCCTTTTTTAGCAACAGTGATGAATCGGATAGCGGTTGATCTGCAAGCGCAGAAAACTGAACTTTCAATATTAATAGATAATGCCTCAAGCGACCTTAATAACGCCGGTTTTAATACTGATGCTATCCATATAGTCGATGCTCAAACGTTACAGGCGGTGAGTTCTCATAGCAAGAAAGCAGTTATTTTAATGGCGGCTTTTTTAGGAGGAACACGTTTAATTGACAATAAAGTTGTCACGTTAAGTCCATCGGAAACAAAAATTTAACTTTAATTTCTTGGTGTTGCGTTCTTTTTTAATCAACACACCATCTTTCCTTAATGTTATAAAATTGACTTTCATCAAAGCGCAATATAACTCTGCCGATTGGAGTAGGGTTTAATTTGCACCATTAAGGATTTTACTTTATAGTCGCCCTGTTGAAAAAAACAGCGGTTCATTACTAGAAAAAGGTTTTTCGTATGAAAAAAACAATGCTTACAGGCAAACTCCACCAAGCGAGAGTGACGCACGCCGAATTAAATTATGAAGGTTCATGCGCTATTGATCAAGACCTCCTTGAGCAGGCTGGTATTTTAGAATATGAGCAGATTGAAATTTACAATATAGAAAATGGCGCGCGTTTTTCAACCTACGCTATTACCGGCGAACGTGGTTCAAAAATCATCTCTGTTAATGGCGCTGCGGCTCGTCTGGCAGCGGTAGGCGATCGCGTGATAATATGTACCTACGCGAGTTTAAATGCTGCGGAAATTGTAAATCATAAACCAAGCTTAGTGTATTTAGATGTGCAAAATAACATTGTACGTACGAGTAAAGACGTACCAGTACAAGTTGCTTAAGCGCTTCTATAGCCTGTAAAAAAACCGGGAATAAGTCACTTATTTCCGGTTTTTTTACAGGCTATAGTTTATTAATCTTTCATCTTCACTGCATTATCTTCACTGAAAAACCACCCTTCTTAAACTGATTTTTTCTTAGTGCAACGCCTTAAAAAAGATTTAAAATAATCTTTACGCTGCGCAAGCAGGATAAAACAGATCACAAAATAAATGACAGGCTCAATCAAACCAGATTTGACCGACCAGTAATAATGGATAGTTGCCAACAGGATAGCCCAATAAATAGCTCGGTGCAGAGTTAACCATGCGCGCTTCATCCTCCTGCGGATAACATTAATAGAGGTGATACTTAACGCCAATAAAATCACCCAGGTCAATGCACCAAGGGTCATATAAGGACGCTTGACTACCTCTTCGGCAAATAACATCACCTGCCAATTAAGATCTAACCAAATAAAAACCAAAAGATGTAAACACGCCCAAAAAAAACAATATAACCCTAATACACGCCGCAATTGAATTAATAAGGGTTGTTTAAAGCGTCGTGCTAAGGGCGAAATACAAAGTGTTATTAGCAGATAATTAAGCGCAGTTTTACCCAGAAAATGGATCATTTCTTTGACCGGATCTGCCCCTAATGCATTTTGCTCCACCAACAGCCATAAATATAAAAAGGTGAACAAAGCAACCAGATGAATCAGCGCTTTAGCTGATAAGATATGTGTTTTCGAGATTTTCACATCTGCTCCTTTTTAAAAATAACGGGTTAAATCTAACCCTTTATACAGAGAAGCAACTTCTTCCTCATAACCATTAAAAGGCAGGGTCGGCTTGCGCGATGCGGCAAAGAGATTGCCTGCTCCGATAAAACGCTCACTTGCCTGGCTCCATCGCGGATGATCAACCCGGGGGTTAACATTAGCAAAAAAACCATACTCATTGGCGGCAATTTTTTGCCAGGTATTAACCGGTGCTGTATCGGTTAAAGTGATTTTGACAATGGATTTAATACTTTTAAAACCATACTTCCAAGGAACAACCAAACGAATCGGGGCACCGTTTTGAGGCGCTAGCGTTTTACCATACAAACCCACTGATAAGAGCACCAGAGGGTTCATCGCTTCATCAAGGCGCAAGCCTTCCACATAGGGATAATCAAGGCCTCCTCCAATATAACCAGAACTTTGTCCACGCATCTGCTTGGGATCCACGAGCGTTTCAAAACGCACATATTTAGCGTTACTTTTTGGAGATACCATCTTCAAAAGAGTTGCCAGACTGAAACCTAACCAGGGGATATTCATCGACCAGCCTTCGACACAGCGCATACGATATAAACGCTCTTCAATAGTAAAACGAGTTAATAAGTCTTCATAATTAAGAGTGATAGGTTTATCAACCAATCCATCAATCACAAGCTGCCAGGGATCAACTTTAAACTGTTGCGAAAATGAGAAGGGATCACCCTTGCCGGTACCAAATTCATAAAAATTATTGTACTGCAATATTTTATCTTCCGGCGTAATCGGGGTTAAAGATTGAAAATAGCTGTTTTTTGAATGAATTATCTCACTGCGTTTAAAGGTAAGAGCCGAGCTGTCGGTTTTTTCTTTATCCGAAAAAAGATCAAACAGCCCTGCCTGCGCAGAGCTTACCAAGGGAATACTCAGCGCAGATAAACCTAATGCTTTAAGTACAACCCGCCGGTTTTTATAAACATTTTCATCGGTTAATTGAGATTCTTTAATATCCGATTTTTTTCTTTTTTTTATAAGCATAATCTACCCCAACTAAGTTAATCGTAATAATAAGACCACACAAGATAGGAATTAATTTCATTTAATATGCAAAAGGCAGAAAACATTTCTGCCTTTTGTCATCATTCGACTATTGATTAAGCTTTGCTATTAAGCGCAATGACTTTTGACCGCTGACCCAGTATTTACGTTCAAAAGGAGTTATAGGTGTGTTGTTTTGAAACTCTTCAAGCTGACAGGTTTGCCCTGCAAGCTCCAGCGCACGGGAGAACTCATGGATATAAGTAAACCAGTTACTGCGCACTTCAAGCTCCCCTCCCAGCGGTATAATAGACGGAAAAACCGCGCTACCGTGCCAACGACGCTGGAGATGTTTCGCTTTCGGCCAGGGGTTAGGATAAAGCAGGTAGTGATGACTTAACTGCCAGTTAGCCTCGACCGCCAAGCGCCAAAAATCATTCAGGTTAACCTGTAGCAGGCGATAATTATCAGCACTCGACTGCGGGTGTTTAGATAAGCGGTCAGCCGATTTATCCATGCCCAACACGATAGCCTCGGGGTGTCTTTCGGCGAGATGGTAAGTACTTTCACCAACACCACAACAGGAATCAAAAATAATGGGTTTGCCCTGCTGTTCGACCCATTTTTCGCAGGCCGTAAAAGCATCCAGAGTATGCTTTTGATAAGGTTTACGGAACTTATGGCTGAGATGTTTTAAGACCACCTCATCTAATTGTTCATGTAAGCCGGATTGGTTAGAGCTTATCACTCTTGAATTACCTGATTCATTCATGAGCGGATCCCCACGCCTTTTCTCAGTAACAGAGTTATCAGGCCATAAAGCAGAGCAATAAAGGAGCCTATCATTGCAAAGGACCAAATTAATGACACATCAGCAATACCCAGAAAACCATAACGGAAGGCATTAATCATATAAAATACGGGGTTAAAGTGCGACACGGTTTGCCAAAAATCAGGGAGCAGATCGATCGAATAAAAGACCCCACCCAAATAGGTTAATGGCGTTAATACAAAAGTAGGAATAATACTGATATCATCAAAAGTACGGGCAAATATTGCATTTAGCAATCCCGCCAGTGAAAATAGGATAGAAGTACATAAGACACTTAATAATAAGGCGAATATATTAAAAATATGTAACTCAACAAAAAATAGGGAAACACAAGTCACGATAAACCCGACCAGTAAACCGCGGATCACTCCACCACCCACGTAGCCCCAAATAATAATATAATTAGGGACAGGCGCGACCAAAAGCTCTTCGACATTACGCTGGAACTTGGCACTGAAAAAGGATGATGCCACGTTTGAATAGGAGTTGGTAATCACTGCCATCATAATGATTCCGGGGACAATAAATGACATATAACTAAAACCACTCATTTCACCAATACGTTTACCGATTAAGTTGCCAAAAATAACAAAATAAAGAGTCATGGTTATTGCAGGAGGGATAAGTGTTTGCACCCAAATCCGTAAAAAACGGTTAACTTCTTTTGTCCAAATACTTTTTAACGCGGTCAGGTAACTACTATTCATCATTTAAATTGCCTTTTTCTACAAGTCCCACAAACAACTCTTCTAATCTATTAGATTTATTACGTAAACTGTTAACTCGCACACCCTGAGTGCTTAACTCTGCAAAAATATTATTTAATGATTGCCCTTTTTTTACTTCAATTTCCAATGTAATGTTGTCAATTTTAGTAATAATAAAATGCTTACTTGCTGGTACATTTTTAATGGAATCAACATCAAGAATAAAAACTTCACTGTCTAAGCGTGCCAGCAACTCTTTCATGCTGGTATTTTCGACCAGAATGCCCTTGTCAATAATACCAATATGACGACACAGCATCTCAGCTTCTTCAAGATAATGCGTGGTTAAAACTATGGTCACCCCTTCTGCATTTATTTTTTTTAAAAAATCCCACATAGAGCGGCGAACCTCAATGTCCACACCGGCTGTTGGTTCATCTAAAATCAATAACCTGGGATTGTGTATTAATGCACGCGCGATCATCAAACGGCGTTTCATACCGCCGGACAATTCGCGGGATGGCTCATTACGTTTGCCCCATAAATCTAATTGTCTCAGATATTTTTCAGCGCGGATGAGCGCATCTTTGCGTTTAATGCCGTAATAACCCGCTTGATTCACCAGTATCTGAATAGGGGGTTCAAATTGATTAAAGTTAAATTCCTGCGGTACTAAGCCTATTTGAGCTTTAACCGATTCTAATTGTGTATCTAAGTCATAACCAAAGACCTTTACCTTGCCTCCGGTCTTATTAACCAGTGATGAAATAATACCAATAGTCGTTGATTTACCTGCCCCATTGGGACCGAGCAGAGCATAAAAATCCCCTTTTTCAACCCGCAAAGAGATCCCTTTTAGTGCTTCAACGCCCCCTTTATAAACTTTTCTAATATTTTCTAAGTCGATTGCATACATGTGATAACGGCCTTAATTACTGATTAAAATTAACGGTGGCGACATGGGTATTATAACATTAAATATACTTATCTAAACGTACAAAAAACCGCTCAAGAGTAAATTTTTATAACCAAGTAAAGAGAGGGATTCTTTACTGCGAACCAGCGTTACTATTTCGGTATTTTAAAAATAACAGAAGATTGCTTATAATCGGGGCAGTGAATTGTGAAATAACCTGCAGGCCAAATCTGAATTTTTTTTGAGGTAATCTATCTGCTAGTAAGGACTCCGCTAAGGAAAACATCTTACTTTAGCGGAGCTCTTTTCTTTGTCTTTATTACATCTACTGTCAATCCATCATCTTATTGGGTAACCACAGCACTAATTCGGGGAAAACCATACAGATAACCAATACGACTAACTGCACCATAATAAATGGCGTTACCGATTTATAGATATCCATCATAGTAATACCTTTAGGTGCAATGCCTTTTAAATAAAACAACGCAAATCCGTAGGGTGGTGTCTGCACCGCAATCACTATATTTAAAATCATTAATACGCCAAACCAGATCGGGTCATACCCCAAAGAAACGGCGATAGGCGTAAAGATTGGCGCACACATTAAGACAATAATAAATTCATCAATAATAAAGCCAAGCAGTAACATAATGAGTTGAAACATAATAATAATGTAGATTGGCGGTAAATCTAAGCTGGTTGCAAATCCGGCCACCATAGTTTGTACCCCCATCAGAAGATGGAAATTACTGAACACGGAAGCACCTAAAATAATTCACATGGCGACACTCACTAATATTGAAGTCTGCAGGCCAGCTTTGATCATAATAGCAGGTTTAAAACGTTTAAAAAGTATCGCCAGAATAATCGCGCCAACTACCCCGATTGCCCCCAATTCTGTTGATGTGGCAATACCAATAATGATACTGCCGAGTACCGCGACAATCAGCAGCAGTGAAGAGAAACCATCACGAATAGTTCTGAATAACTCGTAACCCTTAGGGATTTTAATATCATTCTCTACATCAAGAGGCGCTTTTTCAGGATTTAACTTGCAGATAATAAGCACATAACTAATAAGCAAAACAATCGTCATTAATGCTGGCACCATCGCCGCTAAAAACATTCGCCCGACGGAATTTTGAGTGGCAGCCGCAAACATTATCATTGGGATACTAGGCGGAATTAGAATACCCAGAGATCCCCCCGCCATAATAACGCCCAGTGCGAGTCGTTTATTGTAACCACGATCTAACATTGGCTGAAGTGCAATACTGCTGGAGGTCATAATACCCGCACCAATAATACCGACCATCGCGCCAATCATAGAACAAACACCAATCACACTGATTGCCAGCGATCCGCGCAGTCGCCCTATCACTAATTGACTGGCATTAAACATTGCATCACCAATGCCCGATCGGGTTAGGATCTGTCCCATATAGATATATAAAGGAATGGCGAGCAGAATAAAGTTAAAAAAGGTACCTTCAACCGTGCTTGAAATAACATTAAATAATGCCTCACCCCATACCAAATAGCCAACCCCCATGGCGATTCCCGCCAGTGCAAGTCCAACCTGAGCGCCCAAGGCAAAGGCCACTAAAATACAGAACAATAAAATGCCCGTTAATAATTCAATTTCCATCTGAGTATCCTACTTATTTATTTTTATCGAGTAATATTTGTTATTCAAAGAATCTGCTTATTTTTGCAAAAAACTATTTGCAAATGAAAAGGTAATAAATATTCTCAATCAATTCAGCTGAATACTCAGCAATAAAAATAACTGCTGAGACCGTCATCATTAACCAGAAATGATAGACCTCTGGCGCCCATTCACTTGGCGTGCGGTAAGTGAATTTTAAACTTTCCTGAAATTTTTCAAAACTCATTTTAGCTAACAGTATTAAGAAGCCAACCGCCAGAATAATGGTAATAACGTTAAACACACGGTGTAAATACACAGGTACTTTTAGATAGATAATATCCACATTGATATGGCAGTTTTGCTGCTGTGCGGATAGCGCTTATCAAGCTGTGAAGGTTATATCTTTTTACATAATGAGCATAATTTAGATTCTCTTTAATAAACTCAAAATAAGTCACTGTTTATTTACAACATTGTCCGAATAATGAGTTGATTATTAAGCATCTAATCTTAAATGAATATCAAACATTAGCAGATCGCTCTTTACTAACTTTAACTAGCTCTTTAGATGGTTTTTAGTGTTAAATCAGAGGCTTTAAAATATTTTGCATCCCAAAAAATCCCCCTCCCCTTTTAAGGCAAAAATATGGTCACTAAAACCAAGTTAAGATCAAGTGAATGAAATGTCACAATATATCGGTAACATAATGATTTAAAACATAATAAAAACGTAGATTAGCGGCAATAAAATGTTAAATGCATGTTAAATTAAAGCTATTCATTTTGTGTTCTTTGTAGTATTTTGATTATCTTGCTTTTTATTTTTTCTTCATTATTCGCAATAATTGCATTTTTAAATCAGTTTTGTGCGCAACCCCCCATTTTAATGAATAAAAGGGTTAGTGAGATTGCGTTTTATTTTTTTTAATTACCTGCAATAATTGCATTTTTAAATAATGTTTGTACGCAATACGCCATTTTAATGAATAAAAGGTTGTAAAATGTTAGCGGTAATAATAAAAACGTTTAAGTTAAATCAAGCAAAGGAAGCTATCACCAGGAGTGAATATAATGCCTAAAAAATCCAGTCGAATCTTGCACCGCCAACCTAACGAGACACTGCAGGTGGCCGCTCACGGTGATGGCCCTTATATTATTGCTGAAGATGGCAAGCGTTATATCGATGCATCCGGCGGGGCTGCGGTATCCTGCCTGGGTCACTCAAATGCAAAAGTACGTCAGGCAATTAAAGATCAAGTGGATAAAATTGCCTTTGCACATACCTCTTTTTTCACTTCGCAACCTGCTGAAGAATTAGCCGACTTTTTAATAGAGCACGCTCCCGAAGGGCTTGAATATGCTTATCTGGTTTCAGGTGGTTCAGAAGCGGTCGAATCCGCTCTAAAACTAGCCCGCCAATATTTTATGGAGCGAGGAGAAGGTTCGCGCAAATATTTTATTGCCAGACGTCAAAGTTATCATGGTAACACGCTAGGGGCGCTTGCCGTTGGCGGTAATATGTTGCGCAAGCAGCAGTTCAATCCAATTTTAATGGATACAGAGCACCTAAGCCCCTGCTATTCCTACCGTGATCAAAAACCAGATGAAACTGAACAAGAATATGGTCTGCGTGTGGCCAATGAACTGGAAGAGCGTATTGAGACGCTCGGCGCAGAAAATGTTATTGCTTTTGTCGCAGAGCCAGTTGTCGGTGCAACGTCAGGTGCCTTGACCGCTGTACCCGGTTATTTTAAACGCATTCGCGAAATTTGCGATGAGCATGGCATTTTACTGATACTGGATGAAGTAATGTGCGGTATGGGACGCACCGGAAGCTTGTTTGCCTGCGAACAGGAAGGTATTTCGCCAGATATTCTCTGTATTGCCAAGGGGCTAGGAGCAGGTTATCAGGCAATAGGGGCGATGCTGTTAAGTGACAAAATTTACGAAACGATAACCAAGGGCAGCGGCTTTTTCCAACACGGGCATACTTATCTAGCGCATCCGACAGCCTGTGCTGCCGCGTTAGCTGTACAGAAAGAGATACAGGATAATAACCTGATCGACAATGTGAATCTGATGGGAAAAAAATTGGAAAGTGCCCTTTTATCACGCTTTGTCAATTATCCTAATATCGGCGATATTCGCGGACGAGGCCTATTTTGGGGCATTGAGCTGGTCGCTGATCGCGCCACAAAGAGGCCATTAGATCCGGCGTTACAGATTCACAGCGCGATCAAAAAAGCGGCAATGGCCGAAGGTCTTATCTGCTATCCCGCCGGCGGCACTATAGATGGCAAGCTCGGGAATCATGTTTTGCTGGCGCCACCTTTTATTATTAATGAAGATCATATTGCGGAAATAGTCGATAAACTGGGACGAGCAATAGATTTGGCATTAGTAGAGAAAGGAATTGCAGTGTGAAGTTGAATAACCCAATTATCATTTGCGTCGCACCGAACGGAGCAAGAAAAACGAAAGCGGATCATATCGGGCTGCCGCTTAGCGCCAATGAATTAGCGCTTGAGGCCGAAAATTGTATGCAGGCAGGCGCCGCAATGATCCATCTGCATGTGCGTGATGAAAATGGCAAACATACAATAGATCCAGAATATTATCGTCCCGTTATTAGCGCTATTCGTGACCGTATTGGTGACGGGCTTATTATTCAGGCCACCACAGAAGCGGTCGGGCAATATAGTGCCGAAGAACAGATGGCTATGGTCCGTGATTTAAAACCAGAAGCTGTGTCCATGGCCATCGGGGAACTTTGCCCAAAGGGGCAGGAGGAGGAGGAAAAAGCATCCGCATTTTTTAGGTGGGTGATGGATAATCAAATTTCTGCTCAATATATCTTATATTCTGTAGAAGATATCGAGCGCTTTATTGATTTGCACTCACGTGGAATTATTCCCGCTAAGCGGCCAAGCATTTTACTGGTGCTCGGGCGCTATAGCCGTGATTTAACCTCGGATCCTGAAGAGTTACTGCCGATGCTAGAGGCGCTTAGTGGTTTTACATGTGACTGGGCGGTATGCGCCTTTGGAGCAAATGAAGCCGATTGTATGGCGCTGGCAGCAACACGTGGCGGGCATGCTCGCATAGGATTTGAAAATAATATGCTGATGGCAGATGCCAGTGTCGCACCTGACAATGCAGCTTTGATAAGCAGCTTTGCAACACGTGTAGAGAAGCTTGGACGAAGCATAGCATCAGCAAAAGAAGCAAGAAAAATACTTAAAGTACATTCAAAAAAGGAGTTCAATCATGTTTATTAAAAAAATGGCAATGACAGCAATTGCGGGCGCAGCCCTGATGGCAACATCATCAGTAATGGCTGAAACTAAACACGTGGTCATTGGTACAGGTGGGCAAACGGGTGTTTATTATCAGGTTGGTGGTTCGATTTGCCGTCTGGTAAATAAAGGGACTGACGAACATGAGATCAACTGCACGCATACAACCGGTGGATCAGTGACTAATATTAATGGTCTGCGCTCTGGCAATCTGGATATGGGTGTTGCCCAGTCAGACTGGCAATATCACGCTTATAACGGTACTGCACCTGATCAGTTCCCCGATGGTGCCTTTGAAGAACTGCGCGCTGTATTTTCAATCCATGCGGAACCTTTTACTGTGCTTGCCCGTCGCGATGCGAATATCAACAAATTTGCAGATCTAAAAGGTAAAAAAGTGAATGTCGGTAACCCGGGCTCAGGACAGCGCGGCACCATGGAAGTGGTAATGAAAAAAATGGGCTGGACAATGGATGATTTTGCCGTTGCATCCGAGCTTAAATCATCGGAGCAAGCAGCTGCTTTATGTGATGGTAAGGTAGATGCCATTATCTTCACAGCGGGTAATCCAAATGGTTCTATTAAGGAAGCAACGACCACTTGTGATGCTGTCTTAGTGCCTGCTGACAATGCAGTTGTTCACGCATTAGCTGACGACAACCCTTATTATGCAATGACCAGCATTCCGGCCGGCATGTATAAAGGTACGGATACAGATACAGCAACATTTGGTGTAGCTGCTACTTTTGTTAGCTCAACGAAAACCGATGAAGAAACTGTTTATCAAATCGTTAAAGCCGTATTTGAAAACTTCGATCGGTTCAAAAAAATGCACCCTGCTTTTGCTAATCTGAAGGAAAGCGAGATGATCGTAAATAATCTATCAGCTCCATTGCATGATGGTGCAGTTCGTTATTACAAAGAAAAAGGCTGGATGTAATCAGCCATTAACCGCCGAGGTAGGAGTGCTAGACCCTTCTGCCCGGCGATTCTGGATTAGCTACATACCCAAACCACCTCTCGATGCAGTATTGCAACGAGAGGTGGTTTAGGTATAGATAATCTAAAATTATCAACTAAGCGCAATTTATAACACCCGCTAGAGGTTTCTGCCGCGCATATAAAGAGGAAAGTTGGGAATGACGATAGATAAAAATAACAACACACAACTCAGTGATGAGGAGCTTCAAGATTTTGTTTCCTCCAATGATACGGGCGGTCGAAATCCAGATAATAAAACAATAATAAAACTAATGGCCGGCACAGCACTTGCCTGGTCACTTTTTCAATTATGGATTGCGTCTCCTTTACCTTATATGATTGGAGGAGGGGTTTTTGCAAGCGGCGAAGCACGCTCAATTCATTTAGGCTTTGCTATCTTCTTGGCATTCCTCTCTTATCCCGCTTTAAAAAGCTCTCCTCGGGAGCGTATTCCGATGGTCGATTGGATTCTGGCTATTATTGGCTCCCTTTGTGCACTTTATCCGTTGATTGCAGACTCGGCGCTGGTTGAGGGCATCTTTGGCATACGCCTAAGCGATCGCCCTGGTGCGCCAAACCTCTTTGATATTGGCGTTTCGATTACCGGCATACTGATCCTTTTAGAAGTAACAAGACGTGCATTGGGACCACCATTAATGGTGGTGGCCATCGTTTTTCTTAGTTACACATTTTTAGGCCCCCTTGCGCCAGAGATGATTGCCTGGAAAGGATCCTCTTTTGGTGGCGTAATGAATCACCAATGGTTATTTTCTGAAGGTGTCTTCGGCATTGCCCTTGGCGTATCGACGGATCTGGTCTTCTTGTTTGTGTTATTCGGTGCACTACTCGATCGAGCCGGTGCCGGTAACTATTTCATTAAAATAGCCTTTTCGCTGATGGGCCATTTTCGGGGGGGACCGGCAAAAGCTGCTGTTGTTGCCTCTGGTATGACCGGATTAATCTCTGGCTCTTCTATTGCCAATGTTGTCACAACGGGCACATTTACTATCCCGATGATGAAACGGGTTGGTTTTTCAGCAGAAAAAGCGGGCGCGATTGAAGTCGCCTCATCGGTCAATGGTCAAATTATGCCGCCTGTTATGGGGGCTGCCGCTTTCCTGATGGTGGAATATGTTGATATTCCTTATTTGGAGGTAGTCAAAAACGCGTTTCTGCCGGCAGTTATCTCCTATATTGCCCTGGTTTATATCGTGCACCTGGAAGCATTGAAATCCGGCATGCAAGGTTTGCCACGCGAAGGTCATGTTAAATCAACTAAAAATATTTTATTATCATGGGCAATGACATTATTGCCCATGATAGCCCTTGCGGGAGGTGCCTACTATTTATCAGAGCTCTATCATATGCTTGCTGGCCCCACCGCCAGACTGGGTGTGGTATTAGCTGTGTTTGGCATTCAATATATTGTCTTAAAAACGCTTAAATCTAAGGTAACTGAAGATAAATTATCGAAAACACTCTCTGCCGGCGCCAGTGTGTTGGGTAATACTATTATCGGATCCTTTGGGTTATTCTTTCTGATCGGCACGTTAAAATCGTATGTGGGTGCAGACATGATGTTTGGGGTGATAGCCGCTTTGATTCTTGTCGCTTATGTCGCGTTAGTTAAGATTAGTTCAGCTTATCCTGATCTGGTGATGGACGATCCGAACTCGCCCGTTCAGATCATACCGGAAACCGGTCCTACTGTTAAATCGGGCCTGCATTTTCTGCTTCCTGTTGTAGTTTTAATTTGGTGTTTAATGATCGAGCGAAAATCACCAGGCCTTTCTGCATTTTATGCGACCGCACTGATGATCTTCATCCTCTTAACCCAAGGTTATCTGTTTAAGTTTTTCCGCAGTGAAGATAGCTCAAATGCATTTAAACGCGGCTTTGACGGACTGATAGAAGGCTTGATTATCGGTGCCAGAAATATGATTGGTATTGCTATCGCGACAGCTGCTGCCGGTATTATAGTGGGCGCTGTTTCACAAACAGGTATTGGCTTGAAGTTAGCCGCTCTGGTGGAATTTTTATCAATGGGAAATATAATACTGATGCTACTTTGGACTGGTGTCCTCAGTCTGATTTTGGGTATGGGTCTGCCAACAACGGCGAACTATATTGTAGTATCATCCCTGCTTGCGCCAGTCATTGTAAGCTTAGCCCAGCAAAACGGACTGATTGTGCCTTTAATAGCAGTGCATATGTTTGTGTTTTACTTTGGTATTATGGCCGATGTAACCCCGCCGGTGGGACTTGCATCCTTTGCCGCCGCCGCCGTATCAGGGGGGGATCCGATCAAAACTGGCTTTATTGCCTTCTTCTATTCATTGCGCACCGCTTTATTACCTTTCCTGTTTATCTTCAACACAGATTTATTGTTGATCGACGTCACCTTTATAGAGGGTATTTTAATTTTTATAGTCGCCACAGCCGCGCTGCTGATATTCACCGCAGCAACCCAGGGTTACTTTGTAACAAGGTCTAAATTATGGGAATCTTTTCTTATGATTCTGATTGCATTTACCCTGTTTCGTCCGGGTTTTTGGATGGATTATGTGGTTCCACCTTATGATAAATATACTGGCTCTGAGCTGGTGCAAACAGTCGGGAAAGCCAATCCAGGGACAGAACTTCTTATTCTGGTCAATGGCCAAAATGATGTTGGAAAGCACGTCACACTCACAATGTTGCTACCTGTTGGTGAAGGTGAAACAGGTGAAGATCGTCTGATGAATTATGGGTTAGAAGTAATTGCTCAAGATGACGGCTCGATCATGGTGGATAACATCGGTTATGACAGTGCTGCTAAAAAAGCGGGTTTTAATTTCGATCAGATTATTACCAGTGTTGGTATGCCCGTTGAACGTCCAGCCAAAGAGTGGTTCTATATACCTGCATTATTACTGCTTGGCTTTATCATTATGCGCCAGCGTCGACGTCGTGGCGACGTAAAAACCGATAGTTCGGGGCCTTCTGGTACAGTTATTGCGTAAGCAGATGCAAAATAGATAGGATGTTATAGATTGAAATTAACTCACCTTGATTGCCTGAAAGCTGTCAGGGTGTTTAAATTTAATCCTATTTTTCTTTATGCAACTATCCCCATTTAAATAAACGTTTTTAATAAAATAATCTGAAAGTTGAAAATATAAAGAAGTTAACATCTACGCCGTCCTCAGCTCCGATTGCAAATTTAACATTAAGCTGGCCCGGTGTGGTTTTTGATTATAATAAGCACGTTGATTTGATGAAAAAATAACGTTGAAGCTCTCTCTGCCAATAAGACTCGCCCGCGTCTAAAAAAAGTTTTTTACCCAGCAAAAAGTTAATTTGAACAGCCGGAGCTCTGCACTAAAAATAAAACCGCTTTGCTCTTTTAAATAAAGCAAAGCGTTCGAGATTCTTTATATAGCCTCTAATACCAAAAGAACTAAAAAGGTGATCACCCTTGCTGGTTAAAATCATCCCTAACCGCGTTCTGATTTTTGAAGTGAGAACAACTATCTTCTGCAACTCAGGCCTTGTTAGTG
>JBLHWW010000017.1:0-32573 GCA_047629075.1 Psychromonas sp.
GCCCAAGAAAGCGCATTACCTTGACGGTCTGTAATAGTTACGATTGTGTTGTTGAAAGAAGCATGGATATGAGCCATACCATCAGCAACTTGCTTTTTAACGCGCTTGCGAGCACGAGTTGGAGTTTTAGCCATTATCTCTTACCCTATTTCTTGATTGCTTTGCGCGGACCTTTACGAGTACGAGCATTCGTTTTAGAACGCTGTCCACGTACAGGCAAGCTGCGACGATGACGAAGTCCACGGTAACAGCCAAGATCCATTAGACGCTTGATGTTCATAGATACTTCACGACGTAAATCACCTTCAACAGTGAACGTAGCTACTTCTGTACGAAGAGCTTCGATTTGTGTTTCATCCAGATCTTTAAGCTTTGTTGATTCAGCAATACCTGACGCTGCACAGATTATCTGTGAGCGGGTTTTACCGATACCAAAAATTGCAGTTAATGCAATCACAGCATGCTTATGATCAGGAACGTTAATGCCAGCGATACGGGCCACTATGCACTCCTTAAAAGTTAATGATTCATTTGCGAAAAGCCCGGTAGGATACTCGACAAATGAAAAAAGAGAAAAATATAGTTTAACTATTATAGATTAAACTATTGGAATCCAAAATCGATCTTAGCCTTGGCGTTGTTTATGCTTTGGCTCTACACAGATAACACGCACCACACCGTGGCGCTTGATAACTTTACAGTTACGACAGATTTTTTTAACGGATGCACGAACTTTCATTGCAACACTCCGAAATCAAAATTAAAATATTAATGGTTATATTAAGTCGCCACAAATACAGATTATTAAAATAACCAGAAAACTAAATTACTGACTTTGATTTTTTAAACAAAAAAAAGTGTAACTAGTGAACATGGGCGCAATAATATATCAAATATTAAACGGTTATACGAGTAATAATTGATTCAAGGTGATTAATATAGTGGCTACTAGTTGAAATAACTCCGCAGCCGTTAGTTTTCTGCTTAATAATCACCATATTGTTTGCTGATAACCAGCCGATAGATTTAAAAAAATTTTAAATCTCACTTCTAATTAAATTAGTTTTAATCTATTCAGGCATAAAAAAGCGGCTAAAGGTTGCTGCTTATTTTTCCGGTTCATCATCACGGACAAATTTGATTTTATCAAAGCCCATTCTTAAAAATTCCGTTAGGCGGAAATTTTTTTCAATCCCCTGACCGCGGCAACTCATTGCAAGTTGTTTTTCCATTGCTAAAAAGCTTTTTAAATCGATACCTTCAGCATCTGCAACCGCTTCATACATATCATGAAATTGATCGTATGAGAATTGAATAACCTTAAGTTTACCTTTAAATACGTATGTTACTTGTCTTGCCATTGTTAAACCTTAATGTTTTATATTGGTGTGGTTCTTATCTAGGTGCTAATAACTTAACTAACCAAGCAGAAATATCTGTAATTTGTTCAGCACAAACACAGTGCTCCATTATATAACTTTTATAACTTGGTTGAAATCCCATTTCCGTTAGCGAGTTTAATGCCTGTTCTCCTAAGCTCGGATCCACCACGGGATCACGGCTGCCATGCATGATCTCAATATTCAGGTTTTGATTTGCAGCGTCGGGTTGAATATTCTCTTTAGTTGCAAAATAGGTCGACATTGCCAATAGTCCGGCTAAGGGTTGCGGATAGGTTAGTGCCGCCTGATAAGCCACTGCGCCCCCTTGAGAAAAGCCCGCAATGACTATTCTATCGGCAGGGATCCCACGTCCAATTTCTCGATCTATTAATGCTTGAATCTGTTTGGCTGAACTGTTTAAGCCGGCTACATCAACCTGGCGTTCTATGCTCATCTCGAGGATATCGTACCAGGCAGGCATTTTTAAACCGCCATTAATAGTAACTGCTATTGATGGTGCATGAGGAAATATAAAACGAATAGCTAACGCTTCCGGTAAATTTAACTCCGGGACAATGGCTTCAAAATCATGTCCGTCTGCGCCTAAACCATGTAACCAGATAACGCTGGCATCGGCTGTTAATTTGGGTTGTACTTCTGCACTTGGTAAATAATTCATAACGTTTATTCTATAAAATAAAGGATCGACAATATAACAATGTTATTACTATAAAAATAGTGCTGCTGGGGTCTGTTGACCTTTGCAGTACAAATTTTATTCAATCTAAAGGTGTTCTGAGCAAAGCATGCCTGGTTCGCATAGTTATTCTGTGTAAACGACGCATAACCCAGTGCAGGAGGCTTTTAGATGCGCCCGATCGTATCTGTTATCCCCTGCTTATGTAGAATAACGGCACAACGCAAGCTCTGCCTCCTATAAAACACCCACAAATTGCTGTAAAAATGCACACGAAAGGTCAACAGACCCTCATATTCTCAATATCAAGCTGACGAGCATTACAACATTTGCGTGAAAGTAGGATCTTGTCCCATTCAACTTGAATCTTTAAAATGAGCAGGTTGATAGGTTGATAGGTTGATAGGTTAATAGGTTAATAGGTTGATAGGTTAATAGATTGATGAGGTATTAATCTTATGGCAAATATATTTGCGAATATCCTCAGGGAATTAACAACATAACTGTTTGAAAAAATTGCAAAAAATAATGCATTTCAAATTTCAAGGATAGTATCCAAGGGGCATATCTCGCCTGAATCAGGTTGGTATAAACAGTAACAAAATGAGTGGGTGATCCTTTTAAAAGGTCACGCTAGCATTTTATTCGAGAATCAAAACAAGGTTGATTTAAAACTGGGGGATTACGTAGAAATACAAGCTTTACAAAAACATAAAATGAGTTGGATGGATCCAGACCAAGAAACAATTTAGTTGGCTGTAAATTATTGAGGGCTTTTTTAAAGTGATTTTATTTATTTGCTCTCGGGTAGAGGTATAGGATAGTTCAGGTCCTTTACCCGAGTGTGTTTGAACTGAAATAGCGACTGTCAGATAAGTTTGATTGCAACGATAACGCTAGTCCACAAAATGCACCTAAATTAACAGCTAGGCATGCCTGACAGGTCTTATTTTGAGCCTTTATTTGTTCATAAATCCCTTGCCTTGAAGAAAGTCCATCATGTGTGGTCGGGCTTCTTTTTGCAGCATTCCTGATATTTGCTCGGTCCAGCTTATTTCCTTTTGAGCACTTGTTCTGCTTCTATAATACTCCCTAATCTGCTGGTCATAAACTTCCAGTGCCGCTATATCGTCTTTATCAGCTTGGTTTGATGTTTTATCCTGCAAATAACTATCTTGTTTTAACGTTAACGATAATGGTAAACGAGGTTTTACTTCAGGATCTTGATCTGGGTAACCCAGACAGATACCAAATACGGGGAAAACCAAGTCAGGTAATGCCAGTAGTGATGATACGGCTGCAATATCGTTCCTTAGTCCACCAATATAACAAATCCCTAATCCTAATGCCTCCGCGCCAATAACGACATTTTGAGCAAACAAAGCACAATCGATCGATGCGGTTAATAATTGTTCAGTATAACCACTGTTGATCGGCACTTTATGCATTTCACAAGCGAGTTGATGGCGGTGCATATCGGCACAAAAAACCAGAAATACAGGTGCCTTGTCAACGTAACTCTGGTTGCCGGCAAGCGCTGCTAGTGTCTCACGTTTTGCACCGGGTGATACCTGAATCACGGTACAAGCCTGAATGAAACTGGAGGTCGCCGCCGCCTGCCCGGAACGGATTAATTCTTCGACAATCGATTGCTCTATTGGAATATCTTTAAAAGTACGAATCGAACGGTGAGATTGTAATAAATGAGTGACATCCTGCATATCATATCCTTAAAAATGGGGTTAATTTTAGCCTGTTCGACTTTACCACACTTATAAATAATTTAACGCAGCAGAAGAGAGTATTGAAAATTTAGCGCTATTTTTCAAATGCTAATGGCAGTTATTTACATTGTTTATTGTACAAAATAGGCTATATTTTTGAAGGTTTGTGCACAAACATCTATTAATAAAAATCACAACGTTAATAATGTGAAGTGGTCGAGCGTTTGGGTAATATCAATTGCATTATAGTTAATGGAAGGTCGATATTATTAATCTTGGATTCATTAATGCACCCGGGTTAATTAATTCACTTGATATCTGTTATTTAAGCCATATATACAAGCCGCTTTAATTAAACCTACAATTATTGTTTTTCGTACTCTTGGTTATTACAAGATAAACAGGGAAATAGATATGGAAAATTATGAAACTATCCCACAGATGATTCAATATGTTATTAATACCTATAGCAATTATTCTGCACTTAACTTTAAAAATAAGGGTTATTGGGAAACCATTTCCACGGAAAAATTTTCTGAAACCATCCGCCGTCTTGCTTTAGGTTTACACTCACTCGGTATTAAAAAAGGTGAAGGTGTTGGTCTTATTGCTAACCCCTCTCCCCAATGGGTGATGATGGATATTGCTATTATGGTTAATAAGTCAATTTCAGTGCCGATGTTTGCAAATATATCTTCAATCCATTTTCAGTTTCAAAGCAAAGACAGTAATGTTAAATATCTTTTTGTGGATGATGAGGAATTATTAGCGGATGCAATAAAACCTCTGCTGCACTCATTTGCAAAAATTATCTCCAATAATCCTAAACGTAGCGCTAAAAATGCCATTAGTTATGATGAATTGTTAACCTTGGGTGACATTTTATCAGCTAAACAGCCTAATCTGTATGCTCGCATGAGGCAGGCTGTTAGCCCAAAAGATATAGCAACGGTTATTTATACCAGTGGTTCAACTGGAATGCCTAAAGGTGTTGAAATCACACATACTAATCTTATTTCTCAAATTAGAGCCACAACCCAGCTGTTTCCGCTGTATTCAGAAAAAGATAAGGCATTGACTTGTTTACCCTTAGCTCATGTTTTTGAACGAATGGTTATTTATTTTTATATCTCCACCGGTACGCCGATCTTTTTTAGCGATGATATTAAAAAAGTAGGAGAACTGCTCAGGCAAGTTCAGCCCACTATTATTACCCTAGTCCCTCGTCTATTAGAAAAGGTTTATGCAAAAATGCATGCTCGAATAGAGGAGCAATCCGGGATCAAAAAAAAGCTCATGTCGATGGCATTTGAACGTGCTATTACGAAGCAACCGGGGGCTACTAATCTGCTTGATAAAGCCTATGACAAACTGATTTATGCAAAATTGAGAGAGGCTTTAGGAGGAAATCTACAAATGGTCATCAGTGGGGGGGCCGCGCTGAGTGTCAGTATGGAAAATTTTTTTAAAAATATCGGACTCAACCTTTATCAAGGTTATGGTTTAACCGAAACGTCACCGGTTTTAGCAGCTAACTATCCGGGTAATACGCGTTATCGCAGTGTGGGTAAAATTTGGCCGGGTGTTGACATAAAAATTTCTGATGAGCAGGAGATTCTGGCTAAAGGCCCTAATATTATGAGGGGGTATCACAATAACCAAAAAGTTACGCAGGAAACAATCGACCCACAGGGGTGGTTACATACGGGTGACTTAGGTTTTGTTGATCAAGATGGGTATTTATTTATTAACGGCAGAAAAAAAGAAATTTTTAAAACATCAAACGGCAAGTATGTCAGTCCTATTCCTATCGAGCAAATGTTATGTGTTTCCGAACTTATCGATATGGCGGCGATCATTGGGGAAAATAAACATTTTGTTTCCTGCCTGCTTTTTCCTGATTTTGACAACCTGGACGCGATTAGAGAAAACCGTGGTTATGGCGATCTGAATAATGGGAACTTCCTTAGATCGAGTGAAATCAGACAGGAAATTAGCGCACTTGTTGAGCGTGTTAACCAGCAGCTAAATGACTGGGAAAAAATTCGTAAATTTAAATTTATAAAGCAGCCAATCGGTATAGAAACAGGTGAACTAACCCCAACCATGAAGATTAGACGTCAGGTTATTGAACAAAAATTCAGTGAAATTATTAATGATTTTTATAAGGACCAGAGCGAAGATAGCGACTAATTGATTATTGATAATAGTTTGCAGTAATAGTGATTCAGCAGGGGAAAAATATGAAAGAGAGATTAGCAATTGTAGACGGTATTCGCAGTCCATTTTGTAAATCCGGTAGCAGTATGGCGAATATCCTGGCTGATGATCTAGGGGCCGTTATTGTCAAAGAATTGATTGCAAGAACAGATATCGATGTTTCATTGATTGATGAATTAATATTTGGCAATGTCGGTCAACCTGCAAATGCACCCAATATTGCCAGAGTTATAGGCCTAAAGGCAGGGTTGCCGTTAGATGTTATTGCACACACAGTGCATCGAAACTGTGCTTCAGGCATGGAGTCTGTCACTACCGGATACGATAAATTATTAGCGGGGAATGCCAGCATACTGGTCGCAGGAGGGACAGAAAGTATGAGTAATTTACCCTTCAACTTCAGCAAAAAAATGACCCTGGTGTTTGAAAATGTGATGAAGGCTAAATCCCTTGGACAAAAGTTATCGGCCATTTCAACATTGAGGCCCGCGGATCTAAAGCCAGTTATATCCATTGTAGAAGGGTTAACCGATCCGGTTTGCGGCTTAAATATGGGGCAAACGGCAGAAGTATTAGCCCGTGAATTTGCTATCACCCGCGCACAGCAGGATCAGTTTGCCCTGCAATCGCATTTGAAGGCTGCCAAAGCAAATGAAGCTGGTTTTTTTACTCAGGAAATCCATCCAATCGTGTTACCGCCCAATTACAGTCACGTGCAATTTCATGATAATGCTATTCGGCCGGATCAAAGTCTAGAAAAATTAGCTAAATTAAAGCCCTTCTTTGATCGTGTTGCCGGCACTGTCACAGCTGCTAATGCCTGTCCTATTACCGATGGTGCCGGTGCTGTGTTAATTATGTTGGAAAGTAAAGCAAAGGAGTTGGGTTATTCGCCCTTAGGTTATTTAAAAGAGTATAGCTATGCGGGGTTGCAACCCGAAAGAATGGGATTAGGCCCGGTTTACGCAACCTCTAAACTGTTAGATAAAACCGGAATGTCGATCTCTGATTTTGATCTGGTGGAGTTAAACGAAGCCTTTGCCGCTCAGGTTATTGCCAATCAAAAGGCATTTGAATCAGCTGTTTTTGCGCAACGATATTTACATAAAGATAAAGCGCTTGGGGTGCTGGACAGTGATTTGCTAAACGTTAATGGCGGAGCCATCGCATTAGGACACCCCGTGGGAGCGACCGGTACCAGATTGATTATTACCATGTTAAATGCCCTGCGCCAACGTAATAAAAACAGTGGATTGGTGACCTTGTGTATCGGTGGTGGTCAAGGCGCGGCATTAGCATTGGAGGTAGAATAATGAATTTCACATTAGATATTTCACAATCAGGTCCGATTTCGGGGGTTGCAACACTGACCTTTGATTATCCAGGGAAACGCATTAATAAATTAGATTCAGTCGCGTTATTAGAGCTCAAAGAGCAGATTGATTCTCTGGCCAAAAATAATGACATTAAACTGTTGGTCTTTCGCAGTGCGAAAAAGGATACCTTTATTGCAGGCGCTGATATCAATGAAATTAAAGACCTTCTCAGTGAACAGCAAGCCTATAAAGCAATAAGAACCGGGCAGTTAATTCTTAATGATATTTCTAAATTACCTTTTCCAACATTAGCTGTTATAAACGGGGTGTGTCTCGGAGGTGGGTGTGAGTTAGCATTAGCCTGTACTTATCGCATCGCCACGGATAATCTTAACGCTATTATAGGCTTACCCGAAGTCAATTTGGGTATTATTCCTGGTTTTGGTGGTTGTGTGCGTTTGCCAAAACTGATTGGCTTGCAAGCTGCTCTGCAGTTAATACTGTCCGCTAAACCTGTCCCCCCTAAAAAAGCGCTACGACTCAAATTAGTCGATCATCTCTATAATAATGAGCTTGAAGAAAGTTCAGTCGCTGATTTTATCGAACGTTTAGTGAATGAGAAAAGCTTTGGCAAAGGGTTAATAAAGCGCCGTTCAAGATCGTTGAAGAAATTTCAACAGCGAATTTTAGAAGATAATATTTTAGGGCAAAAATTGATTTTTAAAAAAGCCAAAGATAATTTACTTAAAAAAACCAAAGGTCAATATCCCGCACCACTGAAGGCCCTTGACACCATAGAAAAAACATTAAATTTAAAAACAACAGAAGCTTTAGAAGTGGAAGCGCGCGTTGTCTCCGAGCTGGTGGTCAGCGTTATCAGTAAAAATTTAATTCAACTTTTTTTTACGTCCGAGGCGTTAAAAAAAGAAACCGGTATTACTGAAGCTAAGATTGAGCCACAGATGATTAATCAGGCTGCGGTGCTCGGCGCAGGCGTTATGGGGGGGGGAATCGCCTGGTTATTTTCGAAAAATGAGATACCGGTCAGGCTTAAAGATATTGAATGGGATGCGGTTAGTAAAGGTTATCAAACCGCAGCACAATATTACGGACAATTAAAAAAAGTACATAGAATCACTGAAAATCAGATCCGCGTTAAAATGAATCATATTGCAGGAACGGTCAATTATAACGGTTTTAAAAGAATTAATCTGGTGATTGAAGCGGTGGCCGAAAATATCGAGGTTAAGAAAGCGGTCCTGGCAGAGGCTGAAGCACAGCTCTCAGAACAAGCGATATTAGCGTCGAATACCTCGAGCCTCTCTATTACCGAGATGGCCGTCAATCTGCAGAGGCCGGAAAATTTTATCGGTATGCATTTTTTTAATCCAGTTAACCGAATGCCGCTTGTTGAAATTATACCGGGGGAAAAAACCAGCCAGCAAACCATCGTTACTTTGGTTAAACTCGCTAAAAAAGCCGGTAAAACGCCCATTGTTGTTGCTGACTGTGCAGGCTTTTTAGTTAATAGAATTTTAATTTCATTTTTGAATGAAGCCACTCTGATGCTGCAAGAGGGAGGTGTTGTCACCGAAATGGATCATGCCCTTGAAGCGTTCGGGTTACCGATGGGACCGTTTGTTTTAGCCGATGAGGTCGGTATCGATATTGGTTATCATGTGGCTTCAGTATTAGAGCAAGCCTATGGCGAAAGAATGAAAGTGGCTGGTTTATTTACCCATCTTTTTGTCGAGGAGAAGTTATTAGGTAAAAAATCGGGGGTTGGTTTTTACCTGCACAAAAGCCGCAACAAATCCTACAATGAGGCGCTGGATAAGATTATCTCTAGCTATCGTTTGAGCAATGGAATAACAGCCAAAGCATTTAATGGGGAAGAGATCGTCGACAGGTGCATTCTTATTATGGTCAATGAAGCAGTTAAATGTTTACAGGAAAATATTGTTAAGAATCCGGCTTATCTGGATATGGCAATGATCCTCGGCACCGGTTTCCCTGCCTTTACTGGCGGTCTTTTAAGATATGCAGATAATCGCGGCCTCGGTGATATTTGCGATAAATTAAATCAATTAGCAGCTTTATATGGTGAGCGTTTCCTACCCGCTGAGCAGTTAATAGATAAAGCAAAAAACAGCGGAAAATTTTATAATTAGAGCCCGACAGAAAGCGTGGTTTGGATCTGCAGAAGGAGTTAATAATGCATGACGTAAATAATGAGACCAAAGAAGAGTCTGTTATAGATACCTCTAAAATGAATGCCGAGAAGGCCTCTACTATGAGGATAACGGAAGCTGCGCGACAAACCGTGGTGAGTCAAAAAAGTTTCGCTGGACAGCTTTTTATGGGCAGTTTCCAACCGCATTTATTATTCCCTTTTCCAGTCCAATCTCTTGAAGATAAAATAATAGGTGATCATTTAGTTGAGAAAGTGTGTCTTTTCCTAAAACAAAATCTGGATCCGGAAAAAGTAGATGCGACGCAAACTATCCCAGAAAAAGTGATTAAAGGGATGGCGGAACTCGGGCTTTTTGCGATGAAAGTGCCTAAAGAATATAATGGATTAGGCCTCACTCAAGTTAATTATAACCGTGTCATGATAGCCATCTCCTCCTATTGCGGCAGTACCGCTGTATTGCTCAGTGCCCATCAATCTATTGGCGTGCCGCAACCGTTAAAAATGTTTGGTACTAAAGCGCAAAAAGAAAAATACCTGCCTTTATTTAGAGAGGGAAAAATATCTGCTTTTGCCCTTACCGAACCCGAAGTAGGCTCTGATCCCGGCAAAATGGAAACTACGGCAACCCTGACCGATGATGGTCAATATTATCTTTTAAATGGTGTGAAACTCTGGTGCACTAACGGGTTAATTGCTGACGTATTGGTGGTGATGGCCGCGACCAAGGCTAAAAAAATGAGTAACGGGCAGCAAATAAAACAAATTACTGCTTTTATTGTTGAAAAGGAAATGCCCGGCATTGAAATAAAACATCGCTGCGATTTTATGGGGATCAGAGGGATTCAAAATGGCGTAATAAAATTTACCAATGTAAAAGTGCCCGTAGAAAATATCATTTTAGGTAAAGGAAAAGGATTAAAACTGGCTTTGGCGACACTCAACACTGGGCGTTTAACCTTGCCAGCAGCCGCTACAGGTATGTCTAAGTATTGTTTAGCTGTCGCACGGGAGTGGGGGAACGACAGGGTGCAGTGGGGACTGCCAATCGGTAAACATGAGGCGGGATCTAAAAAAATAGCCTTTATCGCTGCCAGCACTTTTGCGATGGAGGCGGTTACTTATTTAACCTCGCACATGGCCGATGATCCTAAATTAGATATTAGAATTGAAGCTGCCATGGCTAAATTGTTTTGCTCAGAACTTGCCTGGAAAGTAATCGATGAAACAATGCAGTTTAGAGGCGGGCGAGGTTACGAGAAAGCCTCATCACTTAAGGCCAGAGGAGAGAAAGCTTATCCTATCGAAAGAATGATGCGTGATACGCGTATCAACCGAATTATCGAAGGGACAACGGATATTATGAAGTTGTTTTTAGCGCGCGAAGCCATGGATCCGCATTTAAAAGTAGCCGCTGAAATATTAAAAAAGAATGTTTCCATGGAAAAAAAACTCCATGCAGGCGTTAAACTTGCGGCTTTCTATGGTAAATGGTACCCCACTCAGTGGCTGAATTCTTCGCTCTGGGCAAGCCATACGGATCTGGGCGAATTGTCCAAACATTTTTCCTACGTAGAAACGACATCGCATAAGCTTGCGCGCACAATTTTTCATTATATGGGGCTTTATCAGGACAGGTTAGAGCGTAAACAAAATATTCTCGGCACTTTAATGGAAATTGGCACTGAGCTGTTTGCGATGGCAACCACCTGTTCCTATGCAAAATTTAAAATGGATGACGATCCTACTGATACCACACCCAAGTATTTAGCGGATCTTTTCTGCTTAAATGCAAAAAGAAAAATATCGCGTTTATTTGACGATTTAACCGATAATGATAATGAAAAAGAGAATAAATTAGCAAAAAGTGTTTTAAAAGGCGATTTGAAGTGGCTAGAAGAAGGCATTATCTGGACGGAAGATTAATTACTTTTATTAAAGCCCTTTATTACTGCCAGTAGTAATAACTCAAAATGAGTGCAGTGTTTTGAGTTTTTTTATACTGAAAACTTTTAAATTATTAGTTCAGACGATTTTTTATATTTTTTGCTAGAGTGGAATCCTTGCTATTTTATCTGCACCAGCATGATGCTTTATTCGTCGTGAACCCGCTATTTTTCAGCTTAAGGTTAAAAAAACACTAACACATTGAATATAAAGTTATCATTATTCAATGTGTTAGTGTTTTTTTATGTTCTATTTTTAATTTTTTTGATATTCGGCTCAATTTTTGCTTTTGTTAATAATACTTATGTTAATTATGATAATGCTGTTGAACACTGCTATTTATATTTTATTCATGCACAAAAATAATCAATCCAAGTGTATATCCTTCGGGACCGTATAACAGGCAGAGAGTAGCCACTTTAAAAAGAGGGGGACTTATGGATAAACAAATACTTATATTTACAGATTTAGATGGCACATTACTTGACCATTACACTTATCAGACTCGATCTGCAGATTGTACTATTAAAAATCTTAAAGAAAAAAATATCCCCATTATACCGAACACCAGCAAAACCCTTGATGAAGTGTTATTAATTCGAGCAGATTTAAAGCTTGAGACACCTTTTATTATTGAAAATGGTGCAGCCGTTTACATGCCGGTTAACTATTTCAGATTACAGCCTCAGGGGACTAGGTTAGAAAATGGATTTTGGGTTAAATCATTTTGTCAAAAAAGGGATTTTTGGCTATCTTTATTAAGCGCAGAAGCAAGGCAATTTAATCCTTATTTTCGCCGTTTTTCACAAATGAGTGCGCAGCAACTGGCTGACTTAACCGGGCTCAGTCTCGCTGCTGCAGGATTAGCTAAACGGCGTCAATTTGGTGAGCCTGTTGACTGGTTAGGCGATCAACAATCTCAAGGTGATTTTGTTAAACACATGCATTTGTTAGGTGCCAATGTGCTTGAAGGAGGACGATTTTTACATATCAGCGGAAATTGTGACAAAGGACAGGCGCAATCCTGGTTAGCTCAGCAATATAGGATTAATCAATCTGAATCGGTATTGACGACCATTGCACTGGGCGATAGCGACAATGATACTGCAATGCTAGAAACCGCTGATATTGCTGTTTTAGTGCGTTCTCCTGTACACGATTTTCCAATCTTACAAAGAGAAACCGATCTTTATTTTAGCGCTGAATATGGACCTACCGGATGGGCTGAATGTTTACAAAAAATAATTTTTTAAGCAACAATTAGGAGTTCTTATTATGGCTGATTTTTATCAAAATGGTATTGTTACGACCCTGCATAATTTGTCGCAACGAAGTAACAATGATCTTGAAAAAGAATTATTGGAATTTTCAGCAATCAGGCCAATGGGACTGATATTACCCTCTTTATATTCCGAATTAGAGGGAAAGGCGTTACCCGCTATCGTCGGACATTTAAGTAAAACAAAATATTTATCTGAAATCGTGATCGGTTTAGACCGAGCTGATGAAGCTCAATATCGTCAGGCTTTGAAGTTTTTCAGTAAATTACCCCAGCAGCACAGCGTATTATGGAATGACGGTCCAAGATTACAGGCATTAGATGCAAAACTGCAGAAATTGGGTGTTGCACCAAAAGAGTTAGGAAAAGGGCGTAATGTTTGGTATTGCATGGGTTACACATTAGCTACAGGTAGAAGTGAATCCGTGGCATTACATGATTGTGATATTTTAACCTATGACAGAAAACTTCTGGCGCGCTTACTTTATCCGGTTGCCAATCCGCAATTTAATTATGAATTCTGTAAAGGTTTTTATGCGCGTGTAGCAGGCGGAAAAATTAATGGACGAGTTTCCCGATTATTGGTTACCCCTTTGATTAAAGCCCTCAAGAAAATCGTTGGGCATCACGATTATTTAGAGTTTATTGATAGTTTTCTTTATCCGCTTGCCGGTGAGTTTTCATTCCGTCGTGATGTATTAAATGATTTGCGTATTCCAAGTGATTGGGGATTAGAAATCGGCATACTGTCAGAAATGCATCGTAATTACGCCAGCAACCGAATCTGTCAAGTAGATATTGCAACGACTTATGATCACAAACATCAAGATCTGTCTCTTGAAAATAGTGAAGCAGGATTATCAAAAATGTCCATTGATATCACTAAAGCATTCTTTCGCAAGCTGGCAACTCAGGGGGAAATTTTTAGTACTGAGAATATCCGTACTCTTAAAGCGACCTATTATCGAATCGCACTCGATTATGTGGAGAAGTATCACAATGATGCGCTGATGAACGGTTTGACGGTGGATATACATAATGAAGAGAAAGCGGTGGAAATGTTTTCTGAAAATATTATGATGGCAGGGCAGCAATTTTTAGATAAGCCGATGGATACACCTTTTATCCCGTCATGGAATAGAGTCGTAAGTGCAATGCCCGATGTATTAGATCAACTTAAAGAGGCCGTAGAGTTAGATCAAATTGAATTTAGTAATAATTAATCATCAAAGGAAACTTATGTCTGATTTTAAGCGCAAAGAAAAATCATTAAAAAATTTACAAAAGAAATTAAATCAACAGCTGGGCAGTATTTATCAGGACATTGATTTAGCGGTTACTTTTGACGAATTAAGTGAAAAATTAATATCTTTAATGCGTTTAGATCAGATCTGCTATACAGCTGTTGCTGCTCAAAATAAGTGGTCAGAACAGGATGTTATTCTGATCACCTACGCAGACAGTCTGCTCGAAGCGGATAAAAAGCCCTTGGTGACACTGCATAACTTTATTGATAAGTACTTAGATAAAAGCATTAACAGTGTACATATCTTGCCTTTTTTTCCCTATAGCTCTGACGATGGTTTTTCGGTCATTGATTACTCAAGTGTGAATGAATCATTTGGTGACTGGAAAGATATTCAAGCAATCGCCAAGGATAGGCGCCTGATGTCAGATCTAGTGATTAATCATTGCTCCAGCCGAAGTGCCTGGTTTCAAAATTTCATTAAAGGGGAAGGCGTCGGGCATGACTTTTTCTACACCGCAAGCCCTAATGATGATCTTTCCAAAGTAGTACGGCCGAGGACGTCAGCGTTATTAAACGAAATTAAAACGGGAAAAGGCATGCAGCACGTTTGGTGTACTTTTAGTCATGATCAGGTTGATTTTGATTTTAGGAATCCTCTGGTACTGGAAAGTTTCGTGACTATTATTCGTCAGTATCTGGATATGGGCGTCCGGATTTTCCGTTTAGATGCCGTGGCATTTTTGTGGAAAAAAGCCGCGAGTGAGTGTATTAATTTACCTGAAACTCATACGATTATCCGCTTGCTACGAACTTTGATTGAGCATGCACAACCCGATGCGATTATTATTACAGAAACCAACATCCCTAATGTTCAAAATTTAACCTATTTTGGCAACGCCAATGAAGCGCATGCCATTTATAATTTTGCATTACCGCCTTTATTAGTTCATACCCTGGTCAGTGGGGATTGCAAGCATCTTAAGCGCTGGTTGATGAGTATGCCTCCCGCACAAAATGGCACCTGTTATTTCAATTTTATCGCCTCCCATGACGGTATAGGTTTACGTCCTGTGGAGGGCTTATTAAGTGATCAGGAATTAAACAGACTAGCGCTGACCTTGGAAGGCTTTGGCGGGAAAACCTCCTGGCGAACCACGGATCAAGGCCAGCAGAAACCCTATGAAATTAATATTGCCTTATACGATGCACTGCAAGGCACCATCGAAGGCGAAGACAAACTGGGTTTTTACCGGTTTATTTGTGCTCATAGCATCATGCTTGGTCTGGAAGGTATACCTGGGATATACATACATAGCC
The DNA here is from genome assembly GCA_047629075.1 of Psychromonas sp. Classification (GTDB taxonomy): domain Bacteria; phylum Pseudomonadota; class Gammaproteobacteria; order Enterobacterales; family Psychromonadaceae; genus Psychromonas. Next base: position 15,323 of record JBLHWW010000017.1, read on the forward strand.
TGTTAGGCACCAGAAACGATTATGAAAAATTAGAAAATACACAGCAGAATAGAGCCATTAATCGTCATCGTTGGGATTATAATGCTTTAAAAGAGAAGTTATCCGGGCATCCCGATCACCACAAAAATGTTTTATTCGAATTAAAACATTTAATTAATATTCGTATAAAACAAAAGGCATTTCATCCTAACGCAACACAATTTACCCTGCATTTAAGAGAGCAATTATTTGGTTTTTGGCGACAAAGCCAGGATAGAGCACAAAGTATTTTTTGTATTAGCAATGTCAGTAAAAATACGCTGGAGCTATCTCTGAGTGAATTGAACTTAATTATTACTGAAAGTTGGTATGAATTAATCACGGGAGCTAAAATTGCACCTGCGCAGGAAACTGTTAGTTTATTGCCTTATCAAACGCTCTGGATAAGTAACCTTGATATGGATGTTTGATTGGCAGTACCCCCTATAATATGCGGATACTATTAGAGATAAGTTAGTTTGGAATAAATAAACTGTTATTTTAATATTCTTTATTCACTCTTGGGTTAATTAAAAGGTGCCGACGGAAAATTTGGAATTTTTAAAGCTCAGAAAATTAATGTGCAGCGAGCAGATTGCAATGCGTGCTGTTACCAGTCTTAATGTCTTAGGTGCCATGAAAGCTGTCCCTCGGCATCTGTTTGTGCCGCAAAAACGATTAAATGAAGCCTACGCCGACTATCCGCCGCCGATAGGATTAAATCAAACCATCTTTCAACCCTATATCGTCGCCCTGATGATAGCGAATGCATTAAAAATGTAATCTTGTATTGTGCAGGAAAAATCAATACCAGCAAGGCTGATCACTTATTTGATGCGTTTGGTATGACTGAAGCGTGGGCCTTAGAAAGCTACCATAAGGTATTGGAAATAGGTACCTTATGTGGTTATCAAAGTGCACTATTAGCCGAAATAGCTGCTCAAGTGTACACCATTGAAATACTTCCTGAGCTGACGGAGCGAGTTGGAAGCACCCTGCAGAAGCTCGGCCATCGCAATATTCATGGAAAATACGGAGACGGTTTGAACAACGGGGCAGAGCAAGCTCCCTTTGACCGAATTATTATCACAGCAGCGCCCCTTAATCTGCCTGGAGAATTGTTAAAACAGTTAACGTTTGATGGCTGCATAGTTATTCCTTTGGGATCGTAGTCACAGGACCTAGATCGCATTATTCGACAATCAAACAATCAAATAGAACAGCAACGCTCAGTGCCGGTCAGATTGGTTGCCATGACCGGCAAAGTTGAAAAAAACGTTTTATCTGACCCTCATAATCGCTGTTTATTAATAAAAAGTCGGAATAAGCCCACGAATGCCATCAATAAACATCTGCACTGACATAATAAGCAGTAACATTCCCATTAATTTTTCTAATGCAGATAATCCTTTTGTTCTTAATAACTTGTATAAATAGGGTGAGAACAATAATACGGCTGCTGTTAATATCCAGGCAATAATAAGCGATAGGAATAATTCCCCCGTATGCTCACTATTGGTTTTTGCTAATACTAACAAGGTTGCAAGTGCTGCGGGGCCTGCAATCATAGGCATTGCAATCGGCACAATTAAAGGTTCATCGGAGTCTTTTGTAGTAAATAGACTTTCTCCATTAGGAGAAGGGAATATCATCTTTAATGAGATAACAAAGAATATAATACCGCCTGAAATAGTAATAGCCTCGGTTTCCAAATGAAACAGGCTTAAAAATTGTTTACCAAAAAACAGGAAAACCACTAAAATAAACAAACCAATCAGCATTTCTCGAATAATTATTTTGGTATGTCTTTGTTTATCTACATTTTTTAGAATGCTTAATAATAACGGGATATTACCAATGGGATCTAAAATAAAAAACAGTAAGATCGCAGTTGAGAGTATTGGGAATGGGCTTTCCATATGAATTTTTCCTTGAATTCCGTGGTGGTTAGATTTGTAAATGATCAGCAAACTTTATTATATCTTATTCATTTTAAAAATAGTCGACTTTGCAGGTGAAACTCTTTGTCTAAATTAAGGGCTTAAAATGAGCGTTTTGAAAATAATTAATAATTTGTATTTAATCGTGCTTAACGATAACTTATTATGTGTCGTAGTTGCTGCTCTTTATGCTCTAAATATTGCATTAAGAAAATAATAAAAATACAGGGAATTGATATGATAATTGATATTAAACCGCTTGACCTTTCGAAGCGGGGGGCTTGTCCAGAAACCTACAGTTTTGGAGCTGATTTTTCTGACCATATGTTTAGCCAAAATTTTGAACAAGGCAGCGGTTGGGAGAAAGCTGAAATTACCCCTTATCATCCATTAACACTTGACCCTTCCGCGGCTGTATTTCATTACGGACAAGAAATATTTGAAGGTTTAAAGGCTTACCGTTCATTCGATGGAACGACTAATTTGTTTCGTCCTTCTGAGAATTTTAAACGTTTTAACCGTTCAGCTAAAAGAATGGCGATGCCCGAAGTTGATGAAAAATTTCACCTGCAAGCACTTAAAGCACTTATCGCGCTTGATAATAATTGGATTCCGGAGCAAGCCGGATCATCTTTATATATCCGCCCGACCATGATTGCGACGGGTAAAAAATTAGGTTTAGGGGCCAGTGATTCCTATATTCACTTTATCATCACGGGGCCAGCTGGATCTTACTTTAAGGGTGGTTTCGAGCCCGTATCGGTTTATATCGCCGACAAGTACCGCCGTGCAGTAGTGGGCGGGGTTGGTGAAGCTAAGACGGGCGGTAATTATGCAGCCAGCCTGTATATTTCAGAAGAAGTTGTAAAGCTGGGTTATTCTCAAGTACTTTGGTTAGATGCCGTACACGGCAAGTATATTGAAGAAGTTGGTGCAATGAATATCTTTTTTGTTTATGACAATAAGTACATTGTAACCCCTACTTTAAGTGGCAGTATATTACCCGGTATTACTCGAGATTCTATTCTTAAACTGGCACCAGCATTGGGATTTGAAGTCAATGAAGAACGCTTGGATGTTGAACAGATATTAGCCGATATAAAAAGTGGTAAAATAACCGAAGCATTTGGTTGTGGTACAGCGGCGGTTATCTCTCCGGTAGGTAAACTATGCTGGAAAGGCATTGATTATATTATTAATAACAATCAATCGGGCGAGATTTCCAAGGAGTTGTATGACGAGCTGACCGGTATTCAATACGGGACACGCGAAGACCGTTTTGGCTGGATAGAAAAAGTTGATTCAAGCGTTACAATTTAAATCTTAGCTTGTACTGTAAGAAGATAAAAAACACATTAAGTGATTAATATTTAAATCGTTTAATGTGTTTTTTACTATCTGCTACTAGGGGCTATTGACCTTTGGAGTGCAAATTTCGTGCAATCTAAAAGTGTTCTGAGCAACGCATAACGCAGCGAAGGACGCTTTTAGATGAACCTAAAGGGCAGCATTTGTAGGCACTTTCTACTGCGTTATCGCCTGCTTATGTAGAATAACCACACTGCGCAGGCTCTGCCTTGTGTAAAGCACGCACAAATTGCTGCAAAATGCACATGAAAGGTCAACAGACCCTAGCGTTAGCTATTTTGAGCCTGTTGGTCAGCACTCTTTTGATATTGTTCGTCACCATTCGCTTTAACGTATTTATAATTTAGCAAAGTAATAATTAGAATGATTATGACCCCTGCGATATTTATAAAATGGTTAGGGACTAATAAAGCAAAGGCTGATAACAATAACAAAATCCGGCTATATAAAGGCAATTTTGCAAATAATCGTCCTTCAATACTGCCCGCAACCGCCACAATTAAACCGATAGTTAACACTATTGATATTACAAATTCAGTATTTTCACCCTCTATCCAAATTAGACCAGAAAATGCCATCATGATCGGAATAATCAAAAATCCCTGGGCTAATTTAAAGGCTTGTATAGAAGCTTTCATCGGTGAACAATTTGCTATACCAGCAGCTGCAAAGGCTGCCAAGGCGATCGGTGGTGTTACATTGGATGTTTGTGATAACCAGAATACAATCATATGGGCTGCTAATAAACCCACACCAAGTTCTGTCAAACTTGGCACAGCCATAATAGATAAAACGATATAAGCCGCGGTCACCGGCAGGCCCATCCCTAAAATCATCGCTGCAACGCCAATAAGGGCCAATACGGACCATAAATAACCACCGGACATGACCATTAAAAATTGGGTGAACTGCAAACCTATACCCGTTTGACCTACCACGCCCACAACAATACCCGCAGTGCCGCAGGCAACTGAAATAGGGAGTGCGGTTAATGCGCCTTCTTTCATGCCTTTTAGGAATAATGGAAGACTGATTCGACTGTGTTTTCTGCACATAGCGGCGACTAAAATGGCCACACCACCTGCAATACCCACCAAAATAGGCGAATAACTCATTAACAGCAGGCTGGTAATTAACAATAATGGCAGTAAGAAATGCCAACCATTTTTTAAAACAACTGATATTTTTTCAGTTACTTCCATGCCTTTTAGCCCTAACTTACAGGCCATCAAATGCACATACAGCATGGTACAACCAAAATACAAGATAGCCGGTGCAAGAGATACTAATAAGATTTCACTGTATGGAATACCGGTAAATTGCGCCATAACAAAGGCACCTGCACCCATTACTGGCGGCATTATTTGTCCGCCCGTTGACGCTGCGGCTTCAATGCCAGCGGCTTGTTCTGGTTTATAACCCAGCTTTTTCATCATTGGAATGGTTAATGCGCCTGTAGTGACCGTATTGGCTATTGCTGAACCTGAAATAGATCCCAGTGCCGCAGAGGCAATAACGCTGGCTTTAGCAGGGCCTCCCCTATATTTCCCTGCAATTGAAAATGACGCATCGATAAAGAATTTACCCGCACCGCTTACTTGTAAAAATGCGCCAAATAATACAAATATAAATACTACACCAGCAGCAATGGCTAAGGGCGCACCATAGATACCATTGGTTGAATAAATATGGAATCTGACTATTTCCTCAATAGAAAATCCTTTACTTGCAAGATTTGAGGGTAAAATATTGCCAAATATTGCATACAGTAAAAATGTCAAGGCAATAAAAACCATCACCAAGCCAACGGTTCTGCGCGTGGCTTCAAGCAATAACACCATAATAATCAGACCGGATAATTGGTCAAGGGTTGTTAAACCGTCCATTAAGAAACTGATATCACCATAATCAAAGGAAACGATATGATATGAAGCCCAAGTAAGCGCAATAATACAAAGTAGATCCAGACTGCGTCCAAAAAGGTATTGAAATGAAGATTGCTGGGATTTTATAAGGGGTAAGGTGAAAAAGACTAAAATAAGTATCCAGCTTAAATGTATGGGCCGAAATATGGGGGCGGATAAATCCGCGGTAATGCCCTGCCAAATTTGAAATACAGATAATGAAATAGCCGCAAATGCGGCTACTAATAAAACTTTATCCGATATCAATCTGCACATGTTATTTTTTGTGTTCATGATGTTCTCCACGGAAAAGTGTTTACATATTTTCTTCTAAATATTTTAATGCTCCAGGATGTAACTCGATTCCTTTCAATTTGTCCATATTTTCAAGGGTCGTAAATTTGGTTACACTAATTACTTGATTGATTTCTTTCATATTTTCAAAAGCAACTTTCGTCATTTTATAGGCAAGCTCAGTATCAAGATTTTTGTTTACCACTAAAACATTCCAAACGGCTGGCGCATTAAATGCACTAACCTTGTCATAACTATTAGCGGGAGCATTGAAAGCTTGATAAGACGGATTACTAGCAGAAATTATTTTCAGCTCTTCAGGTGTGAAGGATAAAATACGAATGTTATGCGTGAAGGCCAATTCAGTAATTGCACCAACACCAATGTTGGCGACAAGGACACCAGCATCGATTTGCTTTGCTGCTATTGCACTTGTGGTTGCGCTAAAATTTAAAGACTGTGCATCGATATCCGACTCATTAATACCTAAGGCTGCAAGAATATTGGTTGAGCTCACACGTGTACCCGAACCCGGCGCGCCTAAGGAAATTCGCTTGCCTTTCAGATCCTGAATGGATTTTATATTGGAGTCTGCAGGAACAATAAACTGCACAACGTTTGGATATAATGCAAATAATACTGAAACATCCATTTTACGCGGGAAAGGTGCTACTCCTTGATAGCCCTGCAAGACAACATTACCCATCGCAAGACCAGCAAGTTGTTTATTTGCGGATACTTTAATAGTATTTTCGACCGATGCTGCTGTTACTTCTGCACGCGCATCAAAATCGTCAATATTTTCACTCCAAATTTTAGCTAGCATGCCGCCTAGTGGGTAATAAGTGCCACTTTGACTGCCTGTCCCTATAGTGTAGTTTTCGGCGACTGCATTGAATGAAAATAAACAAGCTAAGCCTATTCCCAGTATTCCTTTTTTGATTACATTTTGCATTATTATAACTCCGTTATAAATGTTAACAACTTGTTAAACAGTTTTTGTGGATCATACCATAGCATTGAATCTGCTCTGTAACCTGCCAAATTAGTAGTGCTATGTCTCAAAATAACCCTTCTAGCTGTCTGAGTAGAGTCTATTTTGAGTTGCAGGGCATCAAGGCAGTCTCCGCTAGGTATAAAAAATTCAGTAAAGAGCATCAAGATATCGAGCAACACTTATGATTTTAATGTCGAACAACAGAGTCTTAGTGACAGCTAAATTGGCAGAAGAACACTGCAATTGAACATAGATTGGGCGCATTAAGTGTTTTTTATAATGCAATTTGTGCATTACTGAACTTAATTGATACTTTGCACGTATACAGATGGCGATACTGTATTAAGCTATTAAGGTCGGAGATTAATAAAAAATTACCACTGTCCATTTTGACTTTTTATCCGCTAACATAAATAATCGCTATTATATTTATGAACATATTTAATCCAACCCGGCTATAGGTATTATTAACGTGATAAAAAAAATAGCAACTAAATCACCAGGGCAAGATTTAGTTGCTCAAAACATTATTCTAATGTTGCAGGAATATATAGATTGGCTGGGCTTCAAACCCGCTATCCATTTCGAGTTGGAAGGCTGCATAACCTGCCCTAAACCTGGTTTCACTATTGACTACAAGAGAATCAATGCACGCCTTAAGGCCAATAATATCGAGGGTGAATTAGTTTCTGAATTTTGGCAGAACCAATGGGAATATGTGTCTAATTTTTCACAACAATCACCCTTAAAAGAAGCACAAAATTTAAGTGCTGTTATTAAATATTTACCCCGTTGGTTTGCCGAGCAGGGCATTAAGGAAACTGCTATAAAACCCGTTGTATGGGCGGGAGATCATGGCCGGTACGCCGCAGGCAGTGGCACAATATTTAGTGCGCAATCGGGCGCTGTCCATATTCCTAATGCAATACAGATAAATGTTAGCGCATTGAATACACAGGGTGACAATATAATAACCAATGCGGGTTTTGGCGAATATCTGCAGCAGTGTTTTTTAGAAAGTAGTTTAAACTGTGCGTTATTATATTTACCAGAACCCGAAGCTTATCAAAGATTATCATTGAAAATGGATTTTGGGTTAGCGGAGGAGTTATGCTCCCCCTCTGATATTTCTGGAGGGCATCAAGGCAGTATCGCTTTGTATAAAAAGTTTGGTAAACATAATCAGGATATGGGGGTAACACCTCTGATATATAGCGCAAATAATGAAGTCTTAGTGACCCAGCAAAATTGGCAGGAGAGCGCTAGAATTGAGCATAGATTGGGTGCATCAAGTGTTTTTTATAATCCCTTTTACAATGTAATTTTTGCATTACTGAACTTAATTGATGCTTTGCACGTATACAAGCGGGAAGCATGTACTAAGTTATTAAAACCACAACTGAGCAAAAAAAAATTACCACTGTCCATTTTTCCTTCCGATAATGAGCAGGGTTCTTTGTGTTTATTTCGTCAAGATACTTGGTTTGCGGATTCAATTGATAACATTTATAAATTTTCAAATTTTAACAACATTAATCTTCCCGATATGTTGCATGATGGTTCTGGTAAGGCATTAAAAGCCGAAATTATTACAAACTATCAGCAAGATATATTTTCTGGTAATTCATTGTAGATATTAAGCGACTGGCAGATGACTATAAAACAATTAAAAACACCCTTACTGACGGGCACATCAGTTGCGCAGAAACGAGCTGAATTAAAGCAGTATTATGCTAATACTGTGCACACCTATCAATCACTGTTCAGCTTAATCAATAATGATGATGCTTATTATTTAAGACCCGAACCGTTACGCCATCCGTTAATTTTTTACTTTGGGCATACGGCCACTTTTTACGTCAATAAGTTGATGTTAGGTAAATTTATAGATAAACGCATCAATCAAAAGCTTGAAGCTATCTGCGCAGTGGGTGTTGATGAAATGAGTTGGGATGATCTTAATGGGTTGCATTACGATTGGCCAAAGGTTGATGAGATAGTTGAATACCGACGCCAAGTCTTTACGCTGGTTAATGGCCTAATCGATAATATGGAGATTGAGTTACCCATTTGTAAAGGTTCTTTAGCTTGGGTTATTTTAATGGGCTGCGAGCATGAGCGCATTCATTTAGAAACGTCTTCGGTTATCATGAGAATGTTACCTGTTAATGATTTGACCAGCCATCAAGACTGGTTGCCTTGCCCTGCAGTTGGTACCGCGCCTGACAATAAATTACTTACTGTTGACGGTAAAAAAATTATCTTGGGCAGATCAGATGAAGATAAAACCTATGGTTGGGATAACGAATACGGGCAGACAAAAGTGCAGGTTGAACCTTTTAAAGCCTCACAGTTTTTAGTCTCGAATGGAGAGTTTATTGAATTTATAGAGGCTGGCGGTTATCAAAATAAAGCCTATTGGAGTGAGGAAGGGCAGCAATGGCTGGCATTTAAAATGGCTAAAATGCCAAGATTCTGGCTGCAAAAAAACAATCAATATTTACAGCGTAATTTATTAAATGAAATTCCATTACCTTTGAATTGGCCAGTTGAAGTGAATTATTTAGAAGCCAAAGCCTTTTGCAACTGGAAAAACAGCAGCAGCGAACATTACATTCGCATGCCAACGGAAGCAGAATGGTACTGTTTACGGGAGATGGTAGACAGCGACCTTATTAATTGGCCGCAAGCACCGGGTAATATTAATTTAGAATACTTTGCATCATCATCACCTGTTGATCAATTTTCAGAAAACAATTTTTTTGATTTACTTGGCAATGTTTGGCAGTGGACAGAATCAGCAATCGACGGTTTTGAAGGATTTCAGGTTGACCCACTTTATGATGATTTTTCAACACCAACCTTTGACGGTCAACATAATCTGATTAAGGGGGGATCATGGATCTCAACGGGTAATGAAGCACTTAAAAATTCCCGTTATGCTTTTCGTCGTCATTTCTTTCAACATGCAGGATTTCGTTATATTGAATCAGTTTCAGAAGCTATCCCAACCATACCGGTAAACCAATATGTAACGGACAAAAAAATCTGCACTGAATTGGAAGCGCATTTTGGTGATAATTATTTAGGATTAGGCAATTATTCCGTCACTCTGGCAAGTTATGTACTTGAGCAGTTAAACAATTTTTCAATAGAAAAAGGAAAGTTGCTTGATTTGGGGTGCAGTGCAGGACGCTGTAGTTTTGAATTATCTCCTTATTTTGAAGATGTTGACAGTGTTGATTTTTCTGCTCAGTCGATACCTTACTCGGTGCAATTGCAAGAGGGGAAAACGGTTCGTTATGCCCTTGAAAAAGAAGGTGAGCTGGTTGACTTTAAAGAGATTAATTTGAGTGCTGTGGGGTTGAATGCAGACTACCGGAATATTCATTTTAAACAAGGTGATCCGAGCAACTTAAAAGCGTCATTTGATGACTATGATGTTATTATTGCCCAGCAGGTACTTGAGCAAAATTATGATCCTCAGCAGTTTTTGCGCACTATTTCAGGCTGTTTAAAAGAGGGGGGGATTTTAATACTGGCTTCTGCCTATGATTTTAATCCGGAAATTAAATCTGAAAAAAGATTTTCGGGTAAGAAAGTAAATGGTGAAAACTTTACTGGTTTTGACGCCGTTCAACAAGCGTTGTCTGCTCAGTTTTCTTTAATTGCCAGCGATAATATAACAAAATTATCACCCGATTGTGCCCGTAAATTTACGGTCACCGATCAACATATTACCCTATGGAAAAAGTTAGTTTAATCGAACGAAATAAGCAGTGTTGAAAGGTCAATATAAGCAGGTAGTGGCGATCGGTTAAGGATCTTTTAAGAAAACTTGAACAATCTTGCCGATCGATCAAAATCCCTAATCTTGTCAAAGGTTGGGGATTTTTTTTTAATCAAGAAATAGAATTAGTTTATGAATCATTTGAAAGCAATGATACGTATGACAACATATTAACATCAATGGATGCTAAGTGGATTGAAGAGGCATTGTTCACTACACAAAAAGCCAGTATTCGGCGTCGCCGCTTACTCGCAGAGCAAGCAGTTTGGTTGCTTATAATGATGGGATTAATGCGAAATAGCTCGATAAAAGAAGTCTGTGGCTCGTTGGATTTTACTCGCAGTAGATGGCACGACATTTAGGGCACAAGATCCACCTAACAACAGAGCCAAATTTGGCTTCATATCAAAAATACACCTTGTTTATCCGCAGTTACGCATGGTTTCTTTACATTTAACAAAGACGAGAATGTTACTGGGAGCCGCATTTGATGGCTGCGATGTGGGTGAAATAACATTAGCTAAATGGTTGCTCACTAATATCCCTAAAAATTCATTAATCTTATTTGATCGTTGTTATTTTTCAGCTGATTTAATACTTAATTGGCAACAAGTTGGCCTCAATAAGTATTGGTTAACCTCAGTCAAAAAAGGTATGAGATATGAGGTAATTCAACGATTTGCAAATAATGACTTACTGATTTAAATGCCGGTATCTCCGCAAGCTCGAAAGAAAAATCCATCATTACCAGAGACTTGGCAAGCGAGGATGATTTGTTACCAGCATCCAAAAGGTGGAATCAAAGGTTTTATTAGCCCGTTAATTAATCCCGCGCTTTATCCAATGGAAACCTTGTTGTCCGTTTATTGGGAGCGTTGGGAAATAGAACGAAGTTTCGGAGAACTAAAAAATAGTCAACTTACTGGAGAGGTCAGATTACGCAGTTGTTTTCCAGAAGGGAGTTCGACAGGAGCTATGGGGGGGATTGCTTAGTTATAATCTGATCCGGCTGGAAATGGTACAGATAGCCCAGGAAGCAGAGGTTGAATCAACGAGAATTAGCTTTACGTCTGCCATTTGTATCATTGATATGCAAATCAGAGGGTATGCGTTATCTGCAGATGGCACTATTCCTAAAACGACGACTTATGCGAGAAGACGTTAAGCATTTGATTCTGTCTAAAAAAGAAAGCACCAATCGTTTCCACGTTCGGTGTTTTATATACCATTAAAATATCCGTTAAGGTATAAGCCTAAAACTGCTTAACCGAATGGCATTGAATATAAGCAGGTGAAAATATAAAACCAAACATATTTAAAATTTAATGTTTCTATATCAGAAGGTGATATATATAAACCGTGTTGTATTAAATTTATAAAAAATGCCATCAAAGGTACAATTGACATTTATAAAGCAGTAGTGATGACTGAATAATAAATAGGATCACTTAATTAATGCGGTTGGTATTATGTTAGCGGTAGGGTGCATTTCATGAACCACAGGCCGTAGTAATCGGTAACCTACGAGCTTTCGAGCTGAATAGTTATCGATAGAGTGCATTCTATGCGCGGTAAGCTGAGGTAATCGGTGCGCGGAGCGCACCCTACGAGTTGAGTTATTTTATCAAAAAAAGCCTTTATTATTAACCGAACTCACCACTGACATAACCCTGAGTTCTTTTATCAATTGGATTTTTAAATAGTTCTGCAGTATCCCCGTATTCAACTAATTCACCCATCCAGAAGAAAGCAGTTTTATCTGAGATACGTTTAGCCTGGTTCATCGAGTGAGTCACTATGACGATGGTGAACTTTTTACGCAGCTCATCCATTAATTCTTCAATTTTATGGGTTGCGATTGGATCCAATGCACTGGTTGGTTCATCCATTAGGATTACTTCTGGCTTCATCGCAATTGCACGAGCAATACATAAACGCTGCTGCTGCCCACCGGAGAGACCTGTCGCCAGCATATTCAGCCGGTCCGAGACTTCATCCCATAGCGCCGCACTGCGCAGAGACGCTTCTACAATTTTAGAAAGTTCTTTTTTATCTTTCATCCCCTGTGCTTTAAGACCAAAGGCAACATTTTCATAAATGCTCATTGGAAACGGATTGGCTTTTTGAAAAACCATACCGACACGCATTCTTAAATCTTGAACATCAATATCTGCATAAATATCTTCATCTTTAAATTTCACTTCACCGGTAATTGTGACACCTGCAATCAGATCATTCATGCGATTTAAAGTACGCAGTAAAGTTGATTTACCACATCCTGAAGGGCCAATCAGCGCAGTTACCTGACGCTCGGGAATGATAAAGGAAATATCTTTTAATGCATGGTTTTTGCCATAGAAAAGATTCAGGTTGTTTATTTCAAGCTTGTTCATTTTTTATGACCTTTAGTGAGATGCTTTATTGTAGCGGGTAGCAATGATTTTCGTGACTAAATTTAAGCAAAGTACTAACACAATCAGAACGGTTGCAGTGGCATAAGCCTGATCCCATTCATGCTGAGTAAATAGCTCCTGGGTTAACTTATACAGGTGAACTGTTAGTGTTCTGCCTGAATCCAATACCGATTCAGGAATCTTAGTGACCATACCTGCGGTTAAGAATACCGGTGCAGATTCTCCAATAACACGGCCAATACTTAGGATTACCGCGGTGACAATACCCGGCATGGCGCTCGGTAAAATCAAACGCCAAATAGTATATATTTTTGAGCTGCCTAGGGCATAACCACCTTCACGGTAACTGAGCGGTACCGCCATTAGCGCTTCTTCTGTGGTACGGATGATAACCGGCAGGATAAGGACCGATAAGGTTAATGCACCGGCTAAAATGGAGAATCCCAGCCCTAATGTGGTAACAAAAAATGTCATACCAAACAGACCGTAAACGATTGAGGGAATACCCGCCAACGATTCAATACAAAAACGGATCACTTGTACTATTTTACTGCCCGGTTTAGCATATTCAGTTAGGTAAATCGCGGTCATGATACCAATAGGGGTGGCTATAGACAGGGTCAGAACAACCATATAAACCGTTGATACTATCATCGGCCAGATGCCCGATGCTTCGCCAATTCTTGTGTAAGAGGTGGTGATAAATTCCCAAGTTACATAGCTTAAACCATTACTTAAAACGTGCCAGACAACCCATAACAGAAATAGGATAGTAATTGTAGCGGCAGACCAGGTTGCTGCTAATAAAAACGTATCTTGAGTTTTTCGTTTTAACATTAGTAGGCTCTCTTTTTGTTAATGTATAAAATAGCTGCATTTAGAATGACGATAAAGACCAATAAAACAATACCAGTCGCATAAAGTGCGCTGGCATGTATGCCCGTCGCATAGGACATTTCCATGGCAATATTTGCCGTCAGGGTTCTTGCCGGTTCAAGTATTGAACCGGGCATGGCAGGGGCGTTCCCCATCACCATAATAATGGCCATTGTTTCACCAAGTGCACGTGCAATGCCCAGCGCAATAGCCGTTAAAATCCCACTTTTAGCGGCTGGAATAAGGACTTTAAATATGCTGTAGATATGTGAAGCCCCCAATGCGAGTGCACCTTCTTTATAGACTGGGGGTAATGCGCGTAAAGAGGTTTCTGAAATGGTAATGACGGTAGGTAAAATCATTATTGCCAGAACGATAATTCCCGCTAAAATTGTATTACCAGCTGGAATATTAAAAATCACTTCAATCGCGGGAACAATAATCACCAGGCCGAAAAAGCCATAAACAACCGAGGGAATACCCGCTAACAGTTCAACGGCTGGCCTAACAATATTTGCTAACCATTGTGGCGCAAGCTCGGCTAGAAAAACGGCGGTTAATAGCGCAATGGGTACGCCAATAATAACAGCGCCAATAGTAGAAGCTAACGATGCCACTATCATTGGAAAAATACCAAACAGGGCGGGTGGTAACCATTGATTACCAAAGACTAAATCTATAACGCCTGCTTGACGGAATGCGGGTAAACCTTCAGAGAAGAGAAACCAAACAATAGTGGCTAAAGAGATTACACCGACCAGCGCCGAGCAAACAAACAAGATGTGGAAAAAGATCCCTACCCAATCCTGTTTTTTTGTTGAAATACTTTGCGCTGTCTGTGGAATACTTTCATTTCCAATATTCATTATGCTGCCTCAGGATAATACTACTTATTTAATGTTAATAATTACAACAGAAGGCGCGTTTGCGCCTCCCTTATTTTAATTATGAGATTGTTCAATGCTGATATAACCTTGCTCTTGTATTATTTTTTGACCTTCATCGGACATGATATAGTTAACAAAATCGAGTGCCGGCTGAGCAATGTTACGTTTATATAGTACTATAAAGGGTCTGGCAAGTTTATAGTCACCAGAAAAAACATGTTCATTGGTGGCTTTAGTACCATCTACACTAAGTGCTTTTACTAATAATCCATTATCGACAGAACCTAAAGAAATATAAGCAATGGCATAAATGTTGTTAGCAACCAGTGTTTTAACCATGCCGTTACCATTACCAACCAGTGTACGCTGAGAAATATCTGATACTTCTATATCATTAACAATACGTTTTAGGCCCAGTATTTTTTCGAATTCTTCCCGTGTCCCCGAGGAGACGTCACGCGTTACCGCAATGATCGGTTTATCTTCGCCACCAACTTCTTTCCAATTGGTTATTTCCTGACGATATATTTTCTTTATTTCTTCCCTGGTTAAATTATCAACGGGGTTTGATTTATTGATAACGATAGCGATGCCATCATGGGCAATAACGGTTGTGTCCACATCAGTTAATTCGTCAATGGTCAGTTCGCGCGAAGACATGCCCAGCAAAGTAGTGCCATTTCTTGCGGCAACAATACCGGCTGATGAACCCATGCCTTGTACCTCTACATTAATACCCGTTTTTTTCTGATAAGTTTCTCCCAAGACCTCCATTACATTCGAAACAGAAGTGGAGCCGGCGATTGTAACGGTTGTTTCTGAAGATGCAAATGAGATGGGCGACAAAACTATTGCAGCCAATAAAACAATAACCTTTTTCATAATAAATTCCATGTGAATCATAACGGTAATAATATTTGCCTGATTATGCACTAGAGCCAGTTAATCTTACAAAGTTTTCAAAGCAAAAAGAGGAGCATAAGCTCCCCCTTTTAATTAATTTTTTGACATTATTGAACTCGAATGTAACCTTGTGCTGTGACAATATCTTGACCCGCATCTGACAAGATATAGGCAATAAAATCACGCGCTTCTTGAGCAACATCTTTTTTAACTAATAATACGAACGGGCGGGCAATTTTATATTTACCAGCAACAATGTTTGCATCTGTTGCTGCAACAGCTTCGACGGCTACTGCGCGTAACGAGCCATCGACAGAACCAAGAGAGATGTAACCGACTGCGAAATCATTGTTAGCGACGATGGTTTTAACCATACCGTTCCCATTGCCTACCTGTGCAGTTGGTGTAATAGTGGATACTTTTATACCATTAATTTTACGTGTAAGTTTTAAAATATCCTCAAATGCGCCACGAGTACCCGATGCGGTGTCACGTGTAACGACTACTATTGGTTTGTCTTCGCCACCAACTTCTTTCCAATTTTTAGCTTCACCGCGGTAAATTGTAGCGATTTGCTCTTTAGTTAAGCTTTTAATTGTATTTGAATTATTGACCGTTACTGCAATACCATCACGCGCGATCACAATTACTTCGGTATCTTCGGTTATTTCTTTAGGTGCAACATCACGAGATGCCATACCTATCATACTAGTACCGTCTTTCGCTGCACGGACACCCGCTGATGAACCCGTACCTTGTACTTCCACATCAATACCGGTTTCTTTACTGTATGTTTCTGCTAGCACTTCCATCACATTAGTGACAGAAGTTGAACCTGATACAGTAATAGTGGTGTTTGCAAAGGTAAGTGGAGATGCGATCAACCCGATTGCTGCTACTAAACCAATAACTTTTTTCATAATTAATTCCATTCTATATGTAAATAAAAATTGCGAGTTGTGTAAATCTAATTTAATCAATGACTCCCTCTTTGGAAGCGTGTGCATTGAAACATGTGAATGTGACAGTTTCATGACAGTTTCATGACACAGGTATTATAAGGCTTCATTTATCATGATTTCCATTTTTTAAATTTAAATATTCATTTTTTGCATTATGAAAGCACACTCTCTGCCATGTTTAACGGTTGCCGCGAGGTTTTATTGGTTCTGAGTTGCATAAAAAATATTTTTTCTGTCATTATTACCGCAATTTAATTAAATATTGCATTATCTATATAGGTAAGAAGATAAAATGCACAAAGAGTTCAATAAACAATCATTCAGGACTTTTGTAGTAGATAATATTTGACGGCAGGCGAACAACGCCGTAACCTTTGTACTTGTTGTTAAGGCATTACGTCTTAACACTAAAGCAAGATTTCGGTGATTAGCGCAGCTTGGTAGCGCACCTCCTTGGGTTTATAGAGAGTTGGACCAGAAAGGTCTACTGCGAGTTTATAAATACTAAAAGAAAGTTTTTTCGGTGATTAGCGCAGCTTGGTAGCGCACCTCCTTGGGTTTATAGAGAGTTGGACCAGAAAGGTCTACTGCAAATTTATAAATACTAAAAGCAAGTTTTTTCGGTGATTAGCGCAGCTTGGTAGCGCACCTGGTTTGGGACCAGGGGGTCAAAGGTTCGAATCCTTTATCACCGACCACATTTAGAAAAGCCCGTAACATGTCAAAGTGTTACGGGCTTTTTGCTTTTACAAACTTCTAATCTGTTACTTTACAAGACTGCTCAGACACCAAGCTGCCGCTTGTTCGCTCCATTTATCACCGACCACATTTTAAGAGACCGCACTTGCTGCGGTTTTTTTTCGTCTATTATTTATGGCAACGGGTCAAAACAATTAGT
>JBLHWW010000018.1:0-32238 GCA_047629075.1 Psychromonas sp.
ACAGCGCGGAGCGCACCCTACGAGCCTCTTTAATAGATGAGATCCAACGCCAAGGAAAAGAAGTAGCTGCTAATGCATATAACCGCGCATCGCATATTGTTATCCGTAGGGTGCATTTTATGCACCGCAGCACTGGCAATCACTGCGCGGAGCACACCCTACAAGCCTCTTTAATAGATACTCCAACGCCAATGAAAAAAGCAGCTGCTAATGCATATAACCGCGCATCGCATATTGTTATCCGTAGGGTGCATTTTATGCACTAAAGCACTGGCAATAACAGCGCGGAGCGCACTCTACGAGCCTCTTTAATAGATACTCCAACGCCAATGAAAAAAGTAGCTGCTAATGCATATAACTGCGCATCGCATATTGTTATCCGTAGGGTGCATTTTATGAACCGCAGCAGTGGCAATCACTGCGCGGAGCGCACCCTATGAGCCTCTTTAATAGATGAGATCCAACGCCAAGGAAAAAAACAGCTGCTAATGCATATAACCGCGCATTGCATATTGTTATCCGTAGGGTGCATTTGATGCACCGCAGCAGTGGCAATCACAGCGCGGAGCGCACCCTACGAGCCTCTTTAATAGATGAGATCCAACGCCAAGGAAAAGAAGTAGCTGCTAATGCATATAACCGCGCATCGCATATTGTTATCCGTAGGGTGCATTTTATGCACCAAAGCACTGGCAATCACTGCGCGGAGCACACCCGAGAAGCCTAAAATGCCCTGCAATCAATCGCATTGCGACCCGGAAGATTAAATGCCGGGAGTATCACTTTGGTTAATAAAGTTGCAGAACAACTCAAGCAGCCAAAGTTCAATAAACGTGGCACTAACATTTCGGCAAAAATAAACACACAAAAGAGCACTGGCCGCAGATCGTTTAACACTTTCAAATGCAATGCCAGTCCGGGTTGGTGCTGTTCTGTTTTTGACCTGTATTTATCAGCTTTGCGTTATAAAAGACTGCGCACATTTTTTCAGTCTGATGATTAATAAATAAAATAGAGACTATTATTCAATTTTTTGATTTAGGTACTAAAAGCATTAAAAACCAAGTTATTTTAGATACTTAGTTAAAGTAGATGTCTTGATAGAAGATTAATTATTTGTTATTTTGTTTTTATGATCATATAAATATAAAGTAATGGTGAATTGGTGGCGACCCCAAAAAAACATTACAAATTATGCTGTGCGCAGGTCAATTCAACGCAAGCTACCTAACGGGCATGGAAACTTTTTCGAATCGTCTGAGCGTTGTCAAGGAGGACATATATGAAAGATTTATCACCATCGGATTTGAAAAGCATACTGCATTCCAAGCGAGCCAATATGTATTACCTGCAGCATTGCCGCGTTATGCAGAAAGATGGTCGAATACTCTATTTAGTCGAAGCTAAAAAAGAGAACCAGTATTTTAATATTCCGATTGCCAATACCACAGTGTTGTTACTGGGAACTGGCACTTCAATTACTCAGGCAGCAGTACGTATGCTAGCTCAGGCCGCTGTATTAGTTGGTTTTACAGGTGGCGGAGGCACACCACTTTATATGGGTAATGAAATAGAGTGGATGACCCCACAAGGCGAATATCGACCAACGGAATATTTACAAGGCTGGATGGGGTTTTGGTTTGATGACCAGAAACGCCTGCAAATTGCTAAGCAATTTCAACAAGCGAGAATAGGCTACTTACAAAAAATATGGGGAAAAGATCAAAGCCTAAAAGCGCAGGGGTTTAGCACAGAAGGAGCCGAAATAGAACGTGCACTCATCCGTTTTAATGTGCGCATGCTTGCTGCCACCAAACAGTCTGAACTGTTGCTGACCGAAGCGCAGCTTACTAAGTCATTATATAAATTTGCCGCTAACGCCACCCAAGCCGCTGGCTTTACCCGTCAACATCAAAGTACAGATCTTGCCAACGATTTTTTAAATCATGGTAACTACTTAGCTTACGGCCTTGCCGCTTGTACCTTATGGGTTTTAGGCATTCCACACGGTTTTGCTGTGATGCACGGTAAAACACGACGTGGTGCTTTGGTTTTTGATATTGCCGATTTAATCAAAGATGCGATCGTACTGCCGTGGGCATTTATTTGCGCTTCTGAGTCCGCAACCGAGCAAGAGTTTCGTCAGCAAGTATTACAAGCCTTTACCGATCACAAAGCCCTCGATTTTATGTTTGATCAAGTAAAAGACGCAGCCCTACAAAATTTTTCTGAACAAAAAATATCAGAAAACTGCCTTGAAGAAAAAGAAGGCAAAAAATTATGATGGTCACCTTTGTTTCTCAATGTGAAAAAAATGCGCTTAAGAAAACCCGTCGTGTATTAGATGCCTTTGCCAA
The DNA here is from genome assembly GCA_047629075.1 of Psychromonas sp. Taxonomy (GTDB): domain Bacteria; phylum Pseudomonadota; class Gammaproteobacteria; order Enterobacterales; family Psychromonadaceae; genus Psychromonas. Next base: position 2,358 of record JBLHWW010000018.1, read on the forward strand.
CCGAATCGGCGATAACACCTGGCAAACCCTGATCACCGAAGATGGTCTCTTAACCGTTAACAAAATGCTCAGGCAAAGCGCCAGCAAAAGCACCGCGGTGAGCTGTCATTGGATACGTTCACGATCGCGCATTCAATTTTTATGGGCAGTGGGAAATAAAGATAAGTTTAATAGTGAAGGGATTGTTGCGGTAAATAGTACTAAGAAGAACTTATTGAACAGTGAAATAGAAAATGATTGGAAATATTTACCATTAATAAAAGCATTAGCGGGTATTTCAGCTTTATTACATGACTGGGGAAAAGCCTCTAAGTTATTTCAAGAAAAACTACAGCCCAACAGTAAAAATAAATTTAAAGGCGATCCAATTCGTCACGAATGGATCTCTGTTTTATTACTCAAGGGGTTAATAAATAGTACGGGAAAAGACAATCATGGAAATAGACTAAAGGATGATACTGGCTGGTTGACTACTTTAATTAATGCGGATGTTAATGAGCAAGCGTTGTATCGATCAATTACTGAAAATGAAGATAAGCCACTATCTCAATTACCTAATGCCGCCAAGTTAGTGTCATGGTTAATTGTTTCTCACCACCGTCTTCCTTCTACAGAGGCGGATTGGCGTGATGAAAAAGCGCCTGATATGGATTCTGTTCTTAAAAATATAAGTAAAGAATGGGGTTATGAAAACAGACATGACGAGCAAGAATACCAAAAACGACTTAAGGACTGTTTTAAATTTCCTCAAGGGTTATTAACTCAGTCAAATGAATGGATAAAGCAAATAAAGCGCTGGGCAAATAATTTATTCCAGTGTTTGCCCTTAATAGAATCGGCGCTGCAGGATGGAAGCTATCGTTTAGTCTTACATCATGCCCGTTTATGCTTAATGCTTGGAGATCATTATTATTCATCACAAGACGCGGCAAAAAATTGGAAAAACGCAACAGGGTTATTTGCTAATACCGACAGAGAAACTAACAGCTATAAACAAAAGTTAGATGAACACTTAGTCGGCGTTGCAAGGGCCGCACTTAATACCGCACACCTGTTACCTGCCTTTGAACAAGAGCCACCACACGCAACTGATATTCAAGTATTACGTCAGGCAAGCCCCAATGTATTTAAATGGCAAGATAAAGCCGTAGCAAAAATAGTTGAGTGGAAAGCACTGCAGGATAAAAAAAAATCAGGATTTTTTGCCGTTAATATGGCAAGTACTGGCTGTGGCAAAACTTTTGCTAATGCCAAAGTAATGCGCGCATTATCGATTGATGGAAAGAGCTTACGTTACATATTAGCGCTGGGATTACGCACTTTAACCTTGCAGACAGGTGATGAGTATCGACAGCGAATCGGTTTAAATAAAAATCAGTTAGCCGTATTAATAGGATCAAGAGCGGTTGCGGAATTACATCATAAAGAAGTCTTAGCTGAAGAAGAAAAAACAGAAGAATCATATGGTTCTGAATCCAAACAATCCCTACTTGATGAGTATATTGAATATGATTGTGAAATACCCGAAGAAGGATTAGCAACTGTTTTAACCAATAATAAAGATAAAAGTTTTTTATACGCACCCGTGCTTGCTTGTACGATTGACCACTTAATGGCTGCAACCGAAACAAAACGCGGTGGTCGTTACATTTTGCCAAGTTTGCGCTTAATGTCATCTGATCTGGTGATTGATGAAATAGATGATTTCAGCGGTTCAGATCTTATCGCAATAGGTCGATTAATTCATCTGGCTGGTATGTTGGGCCGTAAAGTAATGATCTCTTCTGCGACTATTCCACCCGATTTAGCACAAGGTTATTTTAATAGTTATAAAAAAGGCTGGCAGATTTACGTTAGTAGCCGTAGTGACGCAAAAAAAGAAATAGGTTGCGCTTGGATTGATGAATTCACTACACAAGCCCACAGTATTAACGTGATGGACAGTGACAGTGCACTGCAGCAATACCAAGATCATCACGATGACTTTATCAATAAGCGAGTGACTAACCTAAGTAAGCAAGTCGTTAAACGTAAAGCTGAAATTCTAACTTGTCCCATTACGGTAGGTGGAGATAGTAAAAAAATAGAGAGTAACGAGCAACACTACTATTCAATAATACAGCAGGCCATCTTTCCTAAGCACCAGCAGCATCATAGCGTCGATTCTAAAACTAACATTCAAGTTTCATTTGGTGTAGTGCGAATGGCCAATATTAGTCCTTGTATTGCATTAACAAAGTACTTGTTACAAGCAGAATACGCAGATGATGTACAGGTTAAGGTAATGGCTTATCATAGCCAACAAGTATTATTATTACGTCATATCCAAGAGAAACACCTTGATGCTGTTTTAAAGCGCAAAGAAAAACAAGGTGAGCCGCAACAAGCATTTTTCGATTCCGTTATTCGTACTCATTTAGATAATTGCACTGCTAAAAATATTATATTTATCTTAGTTGCCACACCCGTTGAAGAGGTCGGTCGAGATCATGATTTTGACTGGGCGATTGTCGAGCCATCATCATACCGTTCTATTGTGCAGTTAGCAGGGCGGGTGCATAGACATAGAGTAACTGCCGTTGAGCAAACCAATATTGGATTAATGCAATATAACGTTAAAGCATTTAAAGAAGGTGATAAACAAGGTAAGTGTTATTTTAAACAACCCGGTTATGAAGATAGGTATAAAGCGCCATTGCCTACCCACGATTTAATGCAATTAATAAATCAAAATCAATTAATGAAAAATATTGATGCGACTCCCCGTATACAAAAACCAAAACCATTGGAAAAACAATATTTAGCAACCTTAGAGCATAAAGTGATAAAGGCTGATTTAGCAAATTACACCGCCATTGGCGTTAACACTTTACAAGGCTACTTAACAGAAGCATGGTTTTTAACCGCCTTACCGCAACTGCTTAATCCTTTTAGAAAAAGTGAAGCTAGTCTTAATCTTTTTTTAGCTTATAACGCACAGGAAAAATGCTGTTATTTCACTGAAAAAGATGAAGCGGGCAAGCCCCTGATGGATATGAATTATCAACCGATTAATAGGGAAAAAATATTAAATATTACCCGTGTGGAATTAACCGAAAATGAAAAGAAAAACTTATGGTTGCAACGAAATTATCAAAGCTTGTTGGATGATTTTATCAGTGAGCCTTGGTTAACCTCATTAAGACGCGTGTCATTACGCTATGGTGAGTTAAATATACCAGAACGCGAAAATACTCAATATGAATATAACGACCAGTTTGGGTTGATGCGGATAAACAATAAAGGAGAAAAATAATGCAAGATCCTGCAATAGAAAGCTTTTTTTCTGACAGAAAAGAGGCATGGCTAAAGAAAAAAGTAAAAGCTTCAATGGAAGAAAGTGAAGTTAATACCTTGCAATTAGAGTGTCAGCAATTTTTTTCACTTAATGAATGGTTACCAAATGCCGCTAAAAGAGCAGGGCAAATATCAATGGCAACACACCCTTGTACTTTCAGCCACCCCAGTGCTCGTAAAAATAAAAACGGCTATGTCAGCTCCGTTATTGCCAATGTACAAAGAACAGAAGATGGTTTTTTAAAAACAGGTAATGTAGTTGTAGATATGGATGCGTTAGGCAATGCTGCCGCATTAGATGTATATAAATTTTTGACGTTAATTATGCAAGATAATCGGAGCTTGTTAACTCATATCCAACAGGATTCAGCATTGGCTGAAAATCTATTGTCCATTAAATCGCAAAGTTATGAAGACCTTAAAACAGGCTTTTTGGCAATGGTGGAAAGCTCCGTAGAAAACATCACTAGTTCTAAAATTAAACAAGTCTATTTCCCCGTTGACAATAATTATCACCAGCTCTCCTTATTAACCAATTCAGGCATGCTTTATCAGTTAAGAAAGCGTATTGATACTTTAAGATTTTCTGATCAAGTAAAAGAGTTACGCGATAAGAAACGTAAGAATGAATTTAGTGAGCAGGGTTACTGTGAAATTTATGGTTTAACGACGATAGGTTACGGAGGCACCAAACCGCAAAATATTAGCGTATTAAATAATCAAAATGGTGGAAAGGCACATCTCCTTTCATCATTACCACCAACAATAGAAAAACGCAGCACACACTTTCCTAAAACAGATTTTTTTATTGAGTCTTTTCAGAAGCTGGAAGTTGCCAGTCTTTTTCATATTTTACAAAAAATTATAAAAGACCAACGTAATAATATCAACATTCGTGATGCGCGTGATTACTGTATTCAGGAAATCATCGACAAAATCATTGATAAAATGTGGGCGGTTAGAGCAATTTCAGCGGATCAATATCACCAAGACAGTTCAAAATTAAAAGATCACCAATTGACTTGGTTACATCAAGATTTTGTGCAGCAAAGAGAAACCTCAGATGCATGGCTGGATCAATTAACCACTGAAATAGCGCGCTGGATTAGTCGCGCTTATGAAAATGTTCTTGGCAAGCAGTCAATAAAGCTTGGAGATCAGGAACTGGCGCATATTGAGCAACTTGTCGAACAAAAGAAGGAGTCATTAAGATGAGTGAAATACAGCGTGTATTGTTATTGCCGCACATCAAAGTCCACAACGCTAATGCCTTATCTAGCCCTTTTACTATCGGGTTTCCTGCAATGACAGCATGGTTAGGTGCGGTTCATGCACTGCAGCGGAAACTCAATATAAACGGATGTGATGCAATTAAATTTATCTCGGTAGGTGTTGTGAGCCACCAATGCGACCTACAAACACATAAGGGAGTGGGAGATTACGTACATTCCATTATTGGTACAGGTAATCCGCTTGATAAAACAGGATCACGCAGTGCATTTATTGAAGAAGCGCGTTGTCATTTAGATGTATCACTGATCATTGAGTATACAGGTATTGCAAAAGAAGATGAGGACGCAGTAAAAGATAAAATAACACACCTACTTGATAGCAGCATGAAAATGGCAGGCGGCGATATTTCAACCTTTCACTTACCTGATTTTTTCAAAATAGAAGAGGGTAATACAAAAGATATTCATAGGTTAACCCGAAAAGTAATGCCGGGCTATGCGTTAATAGAACGACGCGACTTAATGATTAATGCCATGGAGCAGGGGCAAGATGCTATTGATGCTGTCATAGATTATTTAGCTATTCATCACACTTGTACGACAGATGAAAAAAAGAAGGGTGAAAACACAGTCACTTGGTCAAGTAAACGCAAAACAAAAGGGTGGGTTGTACCGATAGCAACCGGTTTTCATGGCTTAACTGAACTAGGGCAAGCTAAAAATCAGCGCGATCCGGATACCGCGCATCGCTTTGCAGAAAGCGTGGTGACATTAGGTGAATTTAAAATGCCACACCGTATTAAATTACTGAATGAGATCTTATGGTCTTACCATACTGATATTCCTAATAATTTATATTTATGCACACAAAACAGCATGATAAAGAAAGCAGCTAGTCCAACGTCAGTATCAGATCAATTAGCAGCATTTTTTGATTAATTAATTTTTAATAACAAGGATAAATATCATGGCTAAAAATGAAAATATCGCATCAGTACTCGCATTTGAAAAAAAACTAGTACCATCAGATGGTTACATGTATGGCACTAACTGGGACAATAAAACGTCTGTTACACCACTGACATTAATTGAAAAATCGGTACGTGGTACTATCTCAAATCGTTTAAAAGCGGCGATAAAAAGTGATCCTGTTAAATTAAATGCAGAAGTAGAAAAAGCAAATTTACAAACAGTAGATGTTTGTGCGCTGGCACCTGAGCAAGATACATTGAAGCTACATTTTACTTTAAAAATTCTTGGTGGGGTAGAGCAACCATCGGCTTGTAATAATGCACTTTTTAAACAAAGTTATAGCAAAGCGGTTAGTAAATATATTGAAAAACAGGGTTTTAAAGAGTTGGGTAAGCGTTATGCACTTAACCTGGCAAATGCACGTTTTTTATGGCGTAACCGTGTTGGATCGGAAAATATTGAAGTACAAATTAATGCACTGAACAAAGACAGCAAACAGTCATGGGTATTTGATGGAACTCAATTTAGCACGCGCAATTTTGACGATGCTAATGCACAAGTTATCGAATTAGGCGATCGCATAGCCAAAGCACTTTCTAGTGAAGATGATTTCTTAATGTTAGAAATTAACTGTTTTGTGCAGGTAGGTAAAGCGCAAGAAGTTTATCCAAGTGAAGAGTTAGTATTGGATAAAGGTAAAGGTACCAAAAGTAAAATACTCTATTCAGTGAAAGATATTGCAGCCATGCACTCTCAAAAAATTGGTAATGCATTACGCAGCATTGATACCTGGTATCCAGAATTTGTCGATGTCGAAAAAACAGCTGGTCCGATAGCGATTGAACCTTACGGTGCTGTTACAAATTTAGGCAAAGCGTATCGTACCCCTAAAGATAAGCAGGACTTTTATACCTTTTTTGATAAATGGGCGCGTGGCACCGAGCTTGATCGGGTTGAAGATGAACACTATGTAATGGCGATATTAGTACGTGGTGGTGTCTTTGGTGAAAGTGATAAATAAGCTGGTGGTTTTTAAGGAGAGGAAATGAAATATTATCTCGATATTACTTTATTGCCAGATATTGAAATTCCGTTAGGTTTTATTTGGCAGAAAGTATTTCAGCAAGTACATATTGCACTGGCTGATAATAAAGTAAGTGAAAACGAATCTGACATTGCACTATCGTTACCCAATTATGGCGATAAAGTCTTTCCATTGGGTAATAAATTACGTTTGTTCTCTACATCAGAGCAAGCATTAGAAAGGTTAACGATAACTAAGTGGCTCAAACGTTTTACTGATCACACACATATAACGTCAGTAAAAGCGGTGCCGGAATCAATAAACGAATATGCTTGTTTTACGCGTAAGCAGTTTAATACCAATCTTTCGCGTTTAGCAAGGCGCAGAGCAAAGCGGCATATGCAAACTTTTGAGAAAGCATTGCAACATTATGCTGACTTTGATGACCAACAAACAAAATTGCCGTTTATCAATATGAAAAGTTTAAGCAACGATACACAATTTCGGATTTTTATAGATAGGTCAATAACAAAAGCACCAACGCAGGGAGCCTTTAATTGTTACGGATTAAGCCAAGTAAAGGCAACAGTACCTTGGTTTTAACCTTTATTTTTGCTCTTTAAAAATATACTTTAAAAACAATAAGTTACAAATAGTCAAAAAAGTTAGGTAAAAAGCTTTAAATTTACCTAACTGATTGTTGTAACTTATTTTTTAGCTGTTACTCTATTGTTCACTGCCGCACAGGCAGCTTAGAAAATTTGCAACTAATCGTGCTTCTGTCATTTCTGGTTCACTGCCGCACAGGCAGCTTAGAAATAATCTCCACAACGTCGCCTATCTTTAAACTTGTTCACTGCCGCACAGGCAGCTTAGAAAGATTGGACATGTCTGGCGCTGAGACGATTACTGTTCACTGCCGCACAGGCAGCTTAGAAAATATTCCCGATGGGGTTTTTTCGGGCGGGTAAGTTCACTGCCGCACAGGCAGCTTAGAAATTACGAAACAAACGTTAATCACGATTATTACAGTTCACTGCCGCACAGGCAGCTTAGAAAATCGGAAAAAATAAATTTTCCCTTTTCAAGTTGTTCACTGCCGCACAGGCAGCTTAGAAAAATCACTCGAGCCACTGGAAACCTGCCCTGTCGTTCACTGCCGCACAGGCAGCTTAGAAACGCCTATGCTTGCTGCACCTGTTACGCCTTTAGTTCACTGCCGCACAGGCAGCTTAGAAAAGCCAAAGCTATAACGCTCATCAGCCTTGAATGTTCACTGCCGCACAGGCAGCTTAGAAATAAGAGAGCAAGTAGGCAGTGGTGTGCCAATTGTTCACTGCCGCACAGGCAGCTTAGAAATTTTTAGCCGAGTACTTAAAAGGTTTATTTTTGTTCACTGCCGCACAGGCAGCTTAGAAAGAGATCATAAAACGACCTTCAATTTTTGAGCGGTTCACTGCCGCACAGGCAGCTTAGAAAACATTGGGAACTCGCGCTCACTTGTTTAGACCGTTCACTGCCGCACAGGCAGCTTAGAAAAAATTCACGATTAATTAAACCGTCTATTGATGGTTCACTGCCGCACAGGCAGCTTAGAAACGTTTGAGAAAATTGATGAAGAAAGCGACAAAGTTCACTGCCGCACAGGCAGCTTAGAAAAGTTTGCGGAACCCGACCACCCATAGATTGCAGTTCACTGCCGCACAGGCAGCTTAGAAATTCCTCAAAATTTGCAATTAAATAACGGCTTTGTTCACTGCCGCACAGGCAGCTTAGAAAAGATTAAAAGTTAATACACAAGCAACTGAGCAGTTCACTGCCGCACAGGCAGCTTAGAAATGAATTAAGCAGTAACAAAGCAAACATTGAAAGTTCACTGCCGCACAGGCAGCTTAGAAAGGTGCGCAGGTAAACAGTACAGCAAATTCAATGTTCACTGCCGCACAGGCAGCTTAGAAAAGCTCAAAGTCACGGACACCGCCGCTATAAAAGTTCACTGCCGCACAGGCAGCTTAGAAATATAAAAAAAGGTGCTTAAGCACCTTTTACAAGTTCACTGCCGCACAGGCAGCTTAGAAATCAAAAACCGTGATCATAAAACTCGCACCTTTGTTCACTGCCGCACAGGCAGCTTAGAAAAGCTAACTCATCGCCAATGCTCCGGCTTAACGGTTCACTGCCGCACAGGCAGCTTAGAATAGGAAAACAACTGGACAGCCATCTAATTGACTACATATTAATCTCCTTCTATATTTTATTCATACACTGTTTTAATAATTAGGAGTGCATTATGACGCAATCTCGTTCAACACAGGTTTCCTTGGTTGATACGCCTTATTATCATTGTATTTCCCGTTGTGTACGTCGTGCTTTTTTATGCGGCAATGATAAGTTCAGCGGTCAAAGCTTTGAGCATCGCAGGCAATGGATGGTCGAACGCCTTCAGTCTTTAACCTCCATTTTTACTATTGATACCTGCGCTTATGCCATTATGTCTAATCACTATCATCTGGTTTTGCATGTTAATGAATTAGAAAACAGTGAGTTAACCGATGAAGAAGTTTGTCTGCGTTGGAACCGTCTTTATTCAATGCCAACATTAGTGAGCCGATGGCAAGCGGGGGAAGGGTTATTCAAAGAGGAGTTGTTGATGGTAAAAACGGTTATTAATAAGTGGCGAAAAAGATTAATGGATATCTCTTGGCTGATGCGCAGTATTAATGAATTTATTGCCCGTAAAGCGAACAAAGAAGATAATTGCGCCGGTCGGTTCTGGGAGGGACGCTTTAAATCACAGGCTTTATTAGATGAACATGCGTTAATTACCTGCATGGCTTACGTTGATTTAAACCCAATACGCGCGAAAATGGCCAATAGCATAGAGAGCTCAGAATACACCTCGGCCCATGATCGAATTCACGGTAATGCCAGTGAACAGATTATCGCAGCACCCGAAAGTGGCCCCATTAAACCTTTGTATGGTTTTGTGGGTGAAAATTCTCAGGATACATCCCAAGGTATTCCTTTTTCGCTGATTGATTATCTTGAATTATTGGATTGGACGAGCAGAATATTACGAGATGATAAGCGTGGTGTGGTATTAGGGACTCAACCACAATTACTTGATGTATTAGGGATTGATGATCAAACCTGGTGTGAATTAGCGAGTAGTTTTGGCAAAAATTATCAGGGTGCGGTGGGGTCGTTAGAAGAATTAGCCTCTTATGCTGAACATACGGGAAAATGTTGGATTGCTAAGAAGAATATATTACATCGACATTTACATTAACCCCTTGATTTAAAATATTTTAATGACAACCTATGCATCTCTGCTCGTTGAGGTACCTCAACACGCGTTAAATTCAACCAATCTAACCATTTAGCGTGATCTTCAATTAAATTTTACTTACCACCTTAATAAATCACTTAAATGCTGCTTATTCGAGCTGATATTTATGGATCTTTATATTAAATAATAGCCAGTGTAATTAATGGATGTCCGCAATTACTTATGGCAATTACTTTATGGATGTCCGCAATTACTTTCTTATGGATGTCCGCAATTACTTTGTCTGGCAATTACTTTGTGCCTAAAAAAAGAAAACACCGAACTTTTTCACGTTCAGTGCTTTCTCTACCATCAATATATCTGCTGAGGTATAAGCCTTTAATTACTTAACCAAACAGATTTTTGAGTTTATCGCCTAGTTTATCTTTTAATTTATCTTCGAGCTTGTTCTTTTGCTCTTCTATTTTTTGTTGATACTCTTTTTTAAGTTTCTCTTCCAGACGTTTTTTCTCCATATTAAACCGCTCTTTTATAGCGCCTTCGGTATCCAAAGTAAATTTAGGATCAGAGAAAGCTCCCTTAATAAGCAGTGGAATAACTAAACCACTGAGATCACTTTGTTCAGTTTTTTCAGAGCTCTTTGATAAAGGGGTGACACTTAAACGATAGTCTAAGGTTTCTTTTACAATATCGGCCAGTCCATTACCATCAAGGCGCATCACAGGCGCAAGCATTAACAATTTTTGGTTATTGATTATGCCATTGTCGATAGTGAAATTTCCGGTTAATGATGCAAAATCGGTTTTTTTAATATTAGCTTCAGTGGGTTGCGGGGCAGCGGTCAGTTTCGCTTTTAGGATACGCACTTGTTGAGAAAGGTTAATGCCGTATAACTCACCATCTAATAATTTAAAATCACCTTTTCCGGTTAACCCTGTTTTTATTTTAGTTGCGGTTAAACCTTGTCCTTTAGCTGCAAAGTTAAAATCAGTTGTGCCGCTAAGAAAATCAATTTCAGCGGCATCAATCAGCAATGGACGTATTTGTACCTTGTTTAGATTGCTTGATAGCTGGTAACTATTTGATCCTTTATTCTCATCAAGTGATGCCTCGAGAGTTAATAATCCCTGGTAAAGCTCGGCGGTTAATGGCGTTAGTTGTGCTTTGCCCTTATTCACTATAATTTTGGAATCAATTTTACCAATGGTGACACCCGATGCTTTAAGCCCTTCAATGGACAGTGTGCCGTTGATATCCAGGCTGTTTAATATGCTGAGATCTGGCTCCTGTTCTGCTTGTTTAGCAGTGGTTTTTTCAGTGGAAATGACGACTGTTGGTTCTGAAGTCTCAGGTAAATAGGGTGCCAGATCCCATTGATTTCCTTTCAGGGCGAAACGTACCGTGGTTAATTGCTTGGTTTGTAGCGAAAGCTGTCCAGATAACTGGATTTTATCAAGCTTAATGATTAAATCAGTTAATTCCGCTTTCGCATCGTTAAGATCATATTTGATATCCGTATTAATCGAGCTATCTATTTTCCCATTGGGTAAAGCTTCTCCGGTCAGTAAGGTGGTAAGAGAAAATTGTTTAAGCTCAACCGTTGAAAAGTCGGTAGCGACCAGAAATTTCGATTGTAAATCTAATTGCGCCTGCAGGTTATCGAGGATCAGCTCGGCCTGCGCTGATAAATCCGTTTCCTGTCCCGGTGCAAATTGTCCAAGTTGAATTTTTTTGATATTGGCTTTATGGGTTGTAGCAGCTTTAAGGTCCTGAATCTCTATTTGCGCATTATTGATATTAATACCCGCTAACTGCAAATTTCCCAGCGCAAAAAATCCATCTTTTGTAGTCTCGCTGCTGCTGTCCTCCTCGAGTGCTTTTTCTTGTGGGGCGGGTGCGCCACTGGCCTGCATATTATCCAGATTTGAACGCCCATCTTTATTGGTGATAAGATTAAAAACCAAACCATTGACGCTTAATTCACCAATTTTAATTTGACCTTTAAACAGGGGTAGAAGATCGATGCCAAGGGCGGCTTGATCAATTTTCAACAAATTTTGGCGATTAAATCCGTCAAGGTTACGCAGTTCAATTTCACCACTGCTAAAACCTAACTGCGGATAAAACGCCCAGCTAATATCACCATTAATCGCCAGATCTCTGTTAATGGATTTTTTAACTTGCGTTTGAATTTGCTGTTTATAATCATTGGGATCGATTGTGGTTATTAGCAGTACAACGGCGACTATCAATACCACCACCAATCCCGCAAATAATTTAAGAAAGAGTTTCATTGAATTTTCCTTATCGGTGTTATTTAAATTTCAACCCGTTATACAGGGGTTAAATTCTCAGCTTAAGTTTCGTAACATTTAATGATTGTTGATGATATTAGTTTTTTATCTGTTTTTCAGAGCCTTCAAAAAAAAGCAATAAATCACCTATTCATTGATAATAGGGTCTGTTGACCTTTCGTGTGCATTTTTGCAGCAATTTTTGGGTGCTTTATACAAGACAGAGCCTACGCTGTGTCGTTATTCTACATAAGTAGGCGATAACGCAGTAGAAAGTATACACAAATGCTGCCCTTCGGTTTCATCTAAAAGCGTCCTGCGCTGCGTTATGCGTCGTTTACATAGAATAATTATGTGAACGAGGCATGCCTTGCTCAGAACACTGTTAGATTGGACGAAATTTGCACTCAAAAGGTCAATAGACGCTAATGCTATCGGCAATGCTTTGACAATATTAATGGGGAAATTAAGTCTGTTTACTCTTATGGCAAGCTGCTTTTTCTTGCTAGGGTGGACTACCAACACAGCACAGATAAATAGCCATCGACGATCTAAAAATAATCAAGCTTCTCCACAAGCCGAGCGGATTTCCGTTATACTGGTGCCCTAAACACCACAGAGAAAATAATTTGTCATTTAATTACCCCCCTGAAATAACAGCAGTTAACAATGCTGCTGCATCTATTCCTCATTCCCAGATTAAGATTGCGACTTTTAATTTGTTTAATTATCTTGAACCGCCTTTTGCATATTACGATTTTGAACGGATTTACAGTGCCGAACAATGGGCTAAAAAACAAAAGTGGATAGCGGATTATGTTAATGAGTTTGAGCCTGACGTAATCGGATTCCAGGAGGTATTCAGCCCTCAAGCACTCGCTGAATTATTAGCAGAGCAAGGTTATGCATTTTTTGAAGTGGTTGATCAGCCAGAAATTATTGATGATTTTATCTGTCGCAGCCCGGTGGTCGCTATAGCCTCAAAATATCCCATTGTTGATATTGAAGCAGTGCAGGTAGATACAACCCTGGTTGCTGCAATGGGGCTTAAAGAGGATTTTTCCTTTAGCCGGCAGGTATTACGCGCAACCATTAACTTGCCCCATATAGGCGATTGCGATTTTTATGTGGTGCACTTTAAATCTAAACGTCCGATGCTGGAGCATGAAGAGAATAAAAGCTTGTCGGGTGAAAAAAATATCATCGAAAAACTGAAAGCACAAGTTGCCGGTGGTTGGGGTTCGACTATTCAGCGCGGCAGCGAAGCCGCATTGTTATTGGTTAATATGATAGCGCGCCGTGAAGAAACCGGATTACCAATGATTTTGATGGGCGATTTTAATAATATTCTGGCCGATGGCGTATTAAATCATCTTGTAACGGATTCGCTGCGCTTTGTGTCAAAATTGGACAGTGATGCCTATCTTGAGAAATACTGCCTAAATGATTCATGGGATTTATTTCAGGGAACAGAAAATAATACTGAGCATATTCTGCGTAAACCGACACACTATTTTGGTGCATCAAGTTCGGTCTTAGATTATATTTTATTATCCTGTGAATTTGATGCTAACTATCATTCAAGCTTATTTGAAGTCAGTGAATATAACACCTACGACAGGCATTTGATTAATCCTATTTTTGACCGCGATGGCGAAAGTACCGATCACGGTGTTGTCTTAGTAACCCTGCAGTTACGTTCTTAATTGTCTAAGGTTAATGCTATTTTGACCGCGATGGCGAAAGCACCGAGCATATATAGTGTTGTCCTAGTGACTCTGCAGTTACGTTCTTAATTGTCTACGGTTAATGCTATTTTGACCGCGATGGCGAAAGCACCGAGCATAGATAGTGTTGTCCTAGTGACCCTGCAGTTACGTTCTTAATTGTCTAAGGTTAATGCTATTTTGACCGCGATGGCGAAAGCACCGAGCATACATAGTGTTGTCCTAGTGACTCTGCAGTTACGTTCTTAATTGTCTACGGTTAATGCTATTTTGACCGCGATGGCGAAAGCGGTAAGGTGCATTCTATGCACCGCAAACAGTGTTAATCGGTGTGCGAAGCTCACCCTACGAGTGATACGATTGTCGCTCATTTCTACGGCGTTATCACTTTTTATGTTGAATAATAACACTGCATAAGCTCAGCTTGTAGAAAGAATCTACCAGCTGCTGCACCAACAATCCCGAAATATAAACAGGCGCCAAAACTTAATCTCCCAAGAGTAAAGTTAATTCGATTAAGGCCGTAAAAAATAACAGGGTGCTTAAAATCTGCCAGAACTTGACCGGGTTGCGCTCTAATAAGGGCGCACGCTCGCGGCTCTTGAGCATCTTAGTATTGGGCGTGTAGAGATCTTGGGTAAATTCACTCATGGCATTATAACGCTGTGCCAACACTGGATGTGTCGCTTTTTGCAGTGTTAAATCAATCCAGTCGGGGATATCAGGCCTAAACTGTTTGATTGGGCGGTATTTCCATTGTGCCTTTCTTGCTTGGCTTAAGGATTGAGAATTAAGTGATTTATAGGGTAAATGTCCCGCTAATAACTCATAGGCAATAACTCCAATAGAAAACAGATCCGATGCTGAACTGGCGTATCCTTTATTCAGGTACTCGGGCGCGATATAATCCGTGGCGCCTAAAGGTTGCTCGCTTTCGGGGGCCTCTGATATCTCATCCAAACTGCCTATTTTAATCGTACCAAAATCAATAATAGTTATTTTTCTTTGATCGGAAATCATAATGTTCTCCGGTTTTAAATCCCGATGCACCATACCGGAACGTTGTAATACTCTTACCGCAGCAACAATACTGTTGATAATTTCTCTGCCTATTTCTAAGGGAGGATTGGGGTTATCATAGATCCACTGCCTGAGCGTAATACCTTTAATGTATTCACAGATATGGTATAAAAAAGGTGATGCATCGACTTTCGGCAAAATAGACATAATACTTGCATGAGATAATTTTCTGCCAACCCATTGCTCCTTTGAGAAACCATCGAGATAAACCAGATCGTCACTGAAATTTAATGACGGCATCTTCAAAATAAAAATACCTTTAGACCATTTATCGATAGCCAAATAAACATGGCTGCGTGGGCCTTCATGAATCACTTTTTTGATGCGAAAGTGATCAATTTCATTACCTTCATGTAATGCCGGCGGAATGGTTAATTCGGTTAATCTTTTTTGTAATTCATCAACCGCGATGATTGGCAGGCTTTTAACCTTCAGCAGCAAACAAGTCAGGTTATCGGTACTGCCGTTATCAAGTGCATGTTGACCTATTGCTTTGGCCAAGACTTCGAAGTCTGCAGCATTTGATTGTTGCGCTTCTTTTGATTTTTCCGGTGTTAGGCTGGAAAAATGTTTTGCCAGTTCAGTTTTGCTCAGCCAGTCATGAATACCATCGGATGATAAAAAAAACAGATCATCCTGCTGCAGATCGGTTGTTTGAAAGTCAACTTCTAAATGGGAGTCCATTCCCAGCGCGCGGGTTAAGACGGTGTTGTTACCATATTGAGTGCGGCTATGATCTTTACTGAGCTGGGTTAATTGAGAGTTGCGATAACGATATATACGGGTATCCCCAACGTGGAAAAGATAAGCGCTGGTGGATTTGAAAATGATCGAGCTGAAGGTGGTTATTAGGCCGTCGTGGCGTATCTGGTCATTATTGCCGTGTTGATATAACCAGGTATTAAGTGAATTTAATACTTTGCCGGCGGATAATTTTGTTCCCCAATGTTCGGGTGTGCAATAATAATCATTGATAAATTGGGTGACGCTGGTATGGCTCGCCTGCTGACTTTTAGTGCTGCAACTGACACCATCTGCGATACTTGCAACAATGCCTTTATGCTTTTTCTCTGTATAGGAGATCGGTATTTTGACCGCAAAAGCATCTTGATTAATCTCTCTTTTACCGCTTTCGGAATATCCCCCGACAATCAGTTCAAGTGCCTTATTATGTTGCTTAGCTGGAATATTCAAATTGATTTCTTTCCTTGGCAGAGCATAGAGAAAAAAAGGGCGAGTGTTAATATAATCAACACCCACCGTTTTCTTATACCAACAGAATTAATTAAGTGATCAATAATTGCGAAGGAAAAATCAGCCCTAATAAGGCGTGAGTTGCAGGAGATAGTTGCTCTCACTTCAAAACTCACAACGCAGTTAGGGATGCTTTAACCAACAAGGATAATCACCTTTTTAGTTCTTTTGGTCTTAATGGCTAACATCAATCATAGTGACACTGCCATCGGGATTAAGCTCGGCCATTTGTCCCTTAGGCTCGGTCATCAGAGATAAAGTCACCAAACCACAAAACGCAGTCACGGCAATCACGTAGAAGAAAGTTTGATAATCAACAAATGACAGTACGGTTAAGTAAACTACTGCACCCACGTTACCGTAAGCACCGGTCATACCGGCAATCTGTCCGGTCATTCTGCGTTTAATCAAGGGTACGGTGGCAAATACTGCACCTTCACCTGCCTGTACAAAGAAAGAACATAACATTGCCGCTGCAACTGCAATCCACAGCGTCCAGCCACTGGTAATTTGCGCCATTAACAGATAACCCAATGCAAGTCCGGCGGTTAGAATAACCAGGGTTATTTTACGCCCGCATTTGTCAGAAATCCAACCACCACCGGGTCTGGAAACTAAGTTCATAAAGGCATAAGCCGATGCGACCATACCCGCCATAACTGGCGTTAATTCAAAGGTCTCCAAAAAGAATAAGGGTAACATGGAGATAACCGCCAGTTCAGATCCAAAAGTTGCAAAATAAAGTACATTTAGAACGGCAACCTGTTTGAATTTGTACTGATGAATTTCAGCGACAGGTGTAGTGAAAATTGATTTATTAACCTTCCAAACCTGTGACCATTCATAAATATACAGAGCAATCAGTATCGCATAAATGGTATAGGTGACTTCAGTTGAAATCATCGCGATATTGCTTGGAGATACTTTCCATGCAAGTAACGCCAGGGCTGCGTACATCGGAATTTTCATTATTAATAATAGGAAAAAATCGCCCTTGGAGGTCACTTCCATGGCCGTTAAATTGGCCGGTTTAAAATAAGTAGATCCTTTTGGAGTATCGCTAACATTAGCGTAAAAAACAAAAGCAAAAACTAAACTCATAAGGCCTGTGATTGCCGTTGCATAGCGCCACCCGTCTTCACCGCCAAACACTAATGCCAAAGTTGGTAAACTAAAGGCTGCTGCTGCACTGCCAAAGTTACCCCAACCGCCATAGATCCCCTCGGCGGTGCCAAGTTCGTTATGTGGAAACCATTCTGACACCAGACGGATACCTATTACAAAACCTGCACCGATAAAACCGAGCAGAAAACGGGCGATCGCCGCTTCTAAAAATGTTTCTGAAAAAGCAAACATAAAACAAGGGATAGAACAAATTGCCAGCAGTGCAGAGTACACCACTCTTGGCCCGTATTTATCGGTTAATGAACCGACAATTACTCGGGCAGGTATAGTCAAAGCGACGTTGAGAATTAATAAGGTTTTTATCTCTTCAGTGCTTAAACCCAATGATTCTTTTACCGCAAGCAGCAGGGGGGCGAAGTTAAACCAGACTACAAAAGTAATAAAAAAAGCCATCCAGCTTAAATGCAGGATTTTCATCTTCCCGGTAAAAGAGACGATATTAAATGAAGTTTTATCCATGATTCTTTCCTTTAAATTTTTTGCTCTATAAGCTAAGCAGCAATATAGAGCAGGTTTAAGCGTTTAAAATTAAGCTGTCGCTTGCAGTTGCACATGCTCGGCGTCAATGCGCACGGCATAGGTTTTTAATACATGTTCAGGTAAATCCAGACAGACGCCGGTTTTTAAATTAAAACGCTGTTTATACAAAGGTGATGCAACATAGGTCTCCCCCTGTGTTGATCCTATTATTCCGCGCGAAATAACATTCGCTTGTGCTATTGGATCAAAGTTGGAAACTGCATATAAATCCTGATTACGTTGACAGAAAAAAATCGCTACTTGCTGACTTTCAAACTGCGCACAAATGCCGCTGTTAGGTGCAAGATCTTCAGATTTACAAATATTAAACCATTGACTCATAATTTTTCCCTTATGCCGTTAATTCTACGACTTTGATGGTTTGCTGAGCGGGTATACGCTGCTCGCGCTCGAGTTCAAATGCCAATTGATTATCGGTATCATCGCTGTTGATAAAATGTTTAAAGCGTTTTAGTTTTTCTGGATTTTGCAGCGTGGTTTTCCATTCACATTGATAGTTTTTAATGTTATTTTCCATCTCCAGCTCAAGTTCAGCGGCCAGATTAAGCTTGTCTTCAATCACCACTTCTCTTAGGTAATCTAGTCCGCCTTCCATGTTTTCCATCCAAACTGACGTACGCTGGAGGCGATCTGCGGTGCGGACATAGAACATTAAAAAGCGATCTATATATTTAATAAGGGTTTGCTCGTCAAGGCCGGAGGCAAATAAATCGCCGTGACGGGGGCGCATACCACCATTACCGCAGACATACATGTTCCAGCCATTTTCGGTGGAAATAAGGCCAATATCTTTGCTCTGGGCTTCGGCACATTCGCGAGTACAACCGGACACGGCAAATTTTATTTTATGCGGTGAACGCAGACCCTTATAACGATTTTCAAGATTGAGGGCCAAGCTCATGCTGTCATCAACCCCAAAACGGCACCAGGTATTACCAACACAGGATTTTACGGTACGTAAGGATTTACCGTAAGCGTGGCCAGTTTCAAAACCGGCATCTATTAGTTGCTGCCAGATAACGGGTAATTCATGTAACTGCGCACCAAACAAGTCTATCCGCTGACCACCGGTAATTTTGGTGTAAAGATCAAATTCCTTGGCAACTTCACCGAGTACAATCAATTTATCCGGCGTGATTTCACCGCCGGCAATCCGTGGTACAACGGAATAAGTACCATTTTTTTGAATATTACCAAGATAGAGATCGTTACTGTCCTGTAATTCAATATGGGTATCTTCTAATACATATTCATTCCAGTAGGAGGCTAAAATAGAGCCGGCGGTGGGTTTACAAATTTCACAGCCTAAACCGCTGCCGTAACTTTCCAGCAATTGATCAAAAGTGGTTATTTTTTTAACCCGAATAATGTCCGCAAGCTCTTGTCTTGAGTAGGCAAAATGTTCACAAAGATCGTTATTGACTTCAAAACCTAAGCTCGCTAATTCACTGTCTAACACTTGTTTAGTCAGTGCACTACAGCCTCCACAGCCCGTTGACGCTTTGGTTTGCTCTTTTAGATCTCCCATAGTGCAGCAACCGGCTGCCACGGCACTTGTAAGATCGCCCTTAGAGACATCAAAACATGAACAGATAGTTGCGGTTTCAGGCAGGGCTTCGACCCCGAATCCAGCTGCTTGCTGATCACCGGTACTTGGCAGAATAAGTACCGCAGGGTTTTCTGGCAGGGTCATATCATTGAGTAATAATTGTAATAATGTGCCGTAAGCCTCTGCATCTCCGACTAAAACCGCACCGACAATTTTGGTGCCATCTTCTGAGACAATCAAACGTTTATAAACCTGTTCAATTTCATCGTGGTAGGTATAAGACTGTGCGCCAGGTGTCTGGCCGTGTACTTCGCCAATACTTGCAACATCAATGCCTAATAATTTAAGTTTGGTGCTCATATCAGCCCCGGTAAAGGTAAGTGATTCACCCTTAATATGAGCTGCCGCAACTTTTGCCATCTGGTAACCGGGGGCAACTAGACCAAAAATTTTATTGTCCCATAATGCACATTCACCAATCGCATAAACATTTTCAACATTAGTCTGGCACTGGTCATTGATAGCAATACCGCCACGCTCGCCAATCTTTAAATCAAATTGTCTGGCCAGTTCATCCTGAGGACGAATACCCGCCGAAAAAACAATCGTATCGGTTTCTAAGAAATTACCATCGGCAAAGTTCATTCGGTAGCGGCAGTTCTCACCATCAACAATTTCAGTGGTCGCTTTTTCCGTATGTACCTGTACCCCTAATGCTTCAATTTTACGGCGCAGTAATTGACCGCCACCGTCATCTAACTGCACGGCCATTAAACGCGGTGCAAATTCAACCACGTGGGTTTCTAAACCAAGATTAACCAGTGCATTGGCAGCTTCAAGACCTAATAGACCACCACCAACAACAACCCCTACTTTACTGCTTTTCCCAGAGGCTGTTATGTCCTCTAAATCATCAATAGTGCGGTACACATGACAATGCTCTTTATCATTACCTGCTATTGGCGGCACAAAAGGAAATGAACCCGTTGCCAGTACTAATTTATCGTAGGACTCAACACGGCCGCTGTTGGTGACCACCTGATTATTTTTGGTATCAAGTGTGACAACCTTATCGTTAAGCACAAAGTTAATACCATTTTCTTGGTAGTAAATCGCATCGGTCAGGGCTAAATCATCGGCTGTTTTACCGGAGAAAAAGCCACTTAGTTGAACCCGATCATAGGCAAGACGGGATTCTTCTGAAAAAGTAATTATCTCGTAATCAACACTTTCATCTGCAATCAGAGTATCTATAAACTTGTGACCGACCATGCCGTTACCGACCACCACAATGCGTTGTTTGTTCATAATGTTACAATCCTTATAAATTTTTAAGCTGATAATTGTGTTAACTCATTAATCGCACTATCGACCGATGGTTTTTCGTTAAACCACTGTAATTGCTCAGCTAAGGAGATAACCTTGCCAATCATAATCAGAGCGGGTGATTTTATTTGTTGTGTTTTTACTAATGAGGAAAGTTGGTTTAGATGACCGGTGATCACTCTTTGCTGTGGACAACAGCCGTTTTCTATTAAAGCGACCGGCGTATTTTTATCCAAGCCTGCTTTTATCAGCTGCGTTGCAATTAATTCGGCTTTACTTAAGCCCATATAAAAGACCAGAGTATGATCCAGTTTGGCAAGTGCCTGCCATTTTATATCCAGGGTTTTTTCTGCATGCGCGGTCACAAAAGTACAACCTTGAGAAAGACCACGATGCGTAAGAGGAATGCCAGCGTAGCTGCCACAGCCTGCCGCCGCCGTAATACCCGGGACGATTTCAGCTTTAATATTATGCGCTTTCAGCGCCAGCATCTCTTCGCTGCCACGACCAAAAACAAAAGCATCACCGCCTTTTAAGCGGCAAACGCTTAAACCTTGCTGGGCTTTATTGATTAACAGCCGATTGATTTCAGACTGGCTAATACTGTGATTATCCTTGGCCTTACCAACATACAAGGTTTCAGCCTGCGTAGGAAACAGCTCTCTAATTTGTTTACTGACCAAATTATCAAAAATAATAACATCACATTTTTGGATTAGACGAAGTGCTTTTACGGTAAGCAGATCCGGATCACCGGGGCCGGCACCTACTAAAGAAACCCTGCCATAATTTGCCGGTTTATTGTCCTTTAGTAAGGTTCTGTTAGCGATTGTTTTTTCGTGTAAAACAAAAGTGGTAACTACCTTGTTACTTTTTTGTATGTTCATATTGTTACCTGTTTTTATTTTTTTTCATCAAGCTGTTATTGGGTTTTGTTAATTTATTGTTATATATTTGTTAAAGCAAATATAGTGCCAACAAAAAAATTAAGTGTTAAATTAAAGATTTAAAGCTTTTTAAATCATGTTGTTACTTGTTGGGTTATCTGCAGATTTAAATATTTTGGATAAACAGTAAAGACCTTATAGGGATAAAAAAAAGGTGCATTAATAGTGCAGCTAGCACCACAATGATCCGTATTTAAGCTTGATCCTCTTTGTTATGGCAGGCAGCTTAAGAAGAATGCTGCTGAACTGACTACTGTTTTTTGTTAACTATTTGTTTGTGCAGTGTTAACTGTTTGTTTGCGTGGTGTTAACTGTGATTTTTTCTAATAAATTTTGTTCTGATTAAGGTTTGGCGCGTAAATTGCATTCTTCAATTAATAAATAAATTCGATAGATAAAATTTCATTAAACATAAAGCAGCAGCTACAAGCTGAAATCAAGAGAGGGCACATGACAGCAGAAAAAAGCTTATGGACAAAAACCACTTGTGCATATTGTGGCGTTGGTTGTGGTGTTGAAGCAAAACCCAACAAACTTGGTTTATTAGATATTAGAGGTGATCAGGATCACCCTGCAAATTATGGGCGCTTGTGCTCTAAGGGTTTGGCGCTGGGCGAGACCGTTGTCCATGAAGGGCGATTATTAACCCCGGAAATCAATGGTGCGCCATCAAATTGGGAGGATGCTCTAACGCTGGTGGCCGATACGTTTTCCGATACAATAAAGCAATACGGGCCTGATTCCGTTGCGTTTTATGTGTCAGGTCAATTATTGACTGAAGATTATTATGTGGCTAACAAGCTGATGAAAGGCTTTATTGGCAGCGGCAATATTGATACCAATTCGCGACTGTGCATGTCGTCATCGGTGGCCGGGCATAAACGTGCATTTGGCTCTGATACTGTTCCGGTTTGTTATCAGGATCTTGAAAAAACCGACATGGTGGTGATCACTGGATCTAATTTAGCCTGGTGCCATCCGGTTTTATTTCAGCGCTTAAAAGCCGCTAAGGCCTTACGTCCAGAACTTTTTATTGTGGTTATTGATCCACGCAAAACCGCGACCTGTGAAATTGCCGATTTACATTTGGCCATTCAGCCGGGCAGTGATGTTGCCCTGTTTAATGGTTTATTAGCTTATCTTGCCGAAAATAAAACCATAGACAGGGATTATATCGACCAATATACGCAGGGTTTTGCAGCGAGCTTAGCCAGTGCCGTAGATGAATGTCAGGATCGGGACGAATTTTTAAAACGTCTGGGTATTAAGGCAAGTCAGCTGGAATTGTTTTATAAGCATTTTTCTCAGACCGAAAAAGTGATTACCATTTATTCTCAGGGAGTAAACCAATCATCTCAAGGGACAGATAAAGTAAACAGTATCTTGAACTGTTTTCTGGCAACGGGGCGTATTGGCAAAGAGGGCATGGGGCCCTTTTCGGTGACCGGTCAGCCCAATGCTATGGGTGGCAGAGAGGTTGGTGGTCTGGCGAACACTCTGGCTGCACATATGGAGTTTGGCAATGCGCAGGATCATCACAGAATCAGTGAATTTTGGCAGACCGGGCAGTTAGCGACAAAACCTGGCTTAAAAGCCATTGATCTGTTTGATGCGATTGATGACGGCACTATTAAAGCAGTTTGGATAATGGCTACCAATCCCGTGGTCAGCTTGCCCGACAGCAGTAAAATTAAGGCGGCATTAAAAAAATGTCCATTAGTGGTGGTCTCGGACTGCATTAAAGAGACGGCGACCAGCGTTTTTGCAGATGTGTTATTACCGGCCCAAGGCTGGAGTGAAAAGTCCGGAACAATCACTAATTCGGAGCGTCGCATCTCCCGTCAACGGCGAATTTTACCCACCCCAGGTCTAGGTAAACCCGACTGGTGGATAATCAGTGAAGTAGCAAAAAAAATGGGCTTTGCAAAGGCCTTTGATTATGTCCATGAAGGACAGGTTTTTGATGAATATGTCAAAATGACGGGATTGGGAAACCGTGACGGCAACTTACGCGCGCTAAATTTGATTGGTCTGGCGGACCTCAGTGCTAATGATTACAATCAGCTTATGCCGCAACAATGGCCAGTGCCTGAATATCAAAAAGAGGTAGTTAATCAGCGTATGTTTGCCGATAACCTTTTTTTTACAGCAAACAAAAAAGCGCGCTTAATCCCTATTTCACATCAGAAACCGCTTAGCCACTGCACTGCAGATTACCCTTTTGTACTTAATAACGGCCGAATCCGCGATCAGTGGCATACAATGAGCCGAACGGGGCTTTCTAGCCGCTTAAGCGCATATCAACCGGAACCTTTTGTTTCAATCAATCCTATTGACGCAGTAAAGCAACAACTGGAGAACGGTCAATTAGTGCATATCAGCAGTCTCAGCGGTTCGGTACTAGTACGTTTAGCGGTTTCAGCAGATATTGAACCTGGGCAGTTGTTTATGCCTATCCACTGGAGTCAGACAATGGCAAGTAAGGCGAATATCTGTGCCCTGATCCAAGCCAATGTGGACCCAAATTCAGGGCAACCGGAATTTAAATTTACCCCGGTTAAGCTTGTTAAGTGGGCATATAAAAGTGAAGCCTGGTTACTTAGCCGGACGCCGATGGATGTATCTGATTTTGATTATTGGGTAAAACAAAAAGTCGCAGCGGGTTATTTGTATCGTCTTGCCGCTGAGTTTACTCCTCTTGAGATGACCATTAAACTGTCCAATTTAATGAGCCATAATAGTGACAAAACGCTGACTAATTCTCCCGCTGCTAAAAGCGCAGCACCGATTTACCGTTACGCTAATATTACCGATCAAAAAATGCAGCAAGCTTATATTGTCGGAAAAAATCTGCAGGAGCAAGATTTAGACTGGTTGCAAAACCTGCTTGAAGAAACGGTCGACAGCAGTATTGAACGCTCTATTATTTCCGGGCAGGTAGAAGGTAAACTCGCCTGCGGAAAGCTGATTTGCGCCTGCAAACAAGTGGGTGAAAAAACCATTAAAAATGCCATCGCAGAGCAGCAACTTGATAATCTGAAAGCCGTCAGTGAGCATACCGGCGCAGGCACAGGATGCGGTTCCTGTTTAGGGGAAGTGGAGGCAATTTTAACAGACTTCACCATGCTTGTTTAAGGACTTCCTACTGCAAAGGCTGCTGTATCTAATTGTTAATTAAATGATCTAGCCAACTTTTTTAGGCTGTAAAATCTGTTATAAAGAGCTACTCAACTACACTTTGACTAAAGAGGATACCTTTAGTCTCTGCTAATACTTGGAGTCGCGATGTCACTTTCAAAAGAGGTGCAGGAACAAATTTTAGATACTCAGATTATCACGGCAAGCTGTCCCGGCAGTCGCGGGACGGTCGATGCCGTAACCGCTTACCTGTATCAACAGAGCTGTTATATTAATGAAATCAACTCATTTGATGATATTGATACGCAACGTTTTTTTATCCGTATAGAATTTAGACCAGATCGGCAAAGCGCATTTAACCGCGAAAATTTTATCAGTGGCTTTAAGGCTAAGGCGGCAAGCTTTGATATGGATTGGACGCTGACCAGAAAAGACGATAAAGCAAAAGTGGTGATCATGGTTTCTAAGCATGATCATTGTTTAAATGATTTACTCTACCGTTACCGGACGGGTGATTTAAGGATTGAAATTCCTGCGATCATCTCTAATCATCCTGACCTTGAAGAATTGGCTAAATGGCATGGTATTCCATATTTTCATCTGCCGGTTAATAAAGACATAAAACCCCAACAGGAAGCGATGGTATGGAAAATCATCCAGGACTGTGATGCCGATTTAGTGGTGCTTGCCCGTTATATGCAGGTTTTATCCAGTGAAATGTGCCAAAAATTGTCGGGCTGGGCGATTAATATTCATCACTCATTACTGCCGGGATTCAAAGGTGCTAAACCCTATTATCAGGCCTATAATAAGGGGGTTAAACTAGTTGGAGCGACAGCCCATTATATCAGTGATGATCTGGATGAAGGACCGATTATCACGCAGGGGGTTGAAACCGTTGACCACAGTCACTATCCAGCGGATTTAGCGGCTAAGGGGCGGAATATTGAATGCCAGACATTGTCACGGGCAGTGCGCTGGCACATTGAACAGCGTGTTTTTTTACACGGTGAAAAGTCGGTGGTTTTCGCAAAATAAATGCTGCATAGATTTTTCCGGCATCTTCCAAGTGCCTGTTTATCGAATTTTTTGCATTGTTATTATGACGATCGCCCCAAAGCGCAATCTTTATAAAGGAATAAGCTTCATGAAATCTAAATTGAAACTCTCACTTTTAAGCTGTTGCCTGTTGTACAGCGCCAACCTGATGGCAGACAAAGTCGTGCTGGCCGGAGGATGTTTTTGGTGCATGGAATCGGACTTTGAAAAGCTTGAGGGGGTGAACGATGTGGTCTCGGGCTTTACCGGCGGGCAATCAGAAAATCCAACCTATAACGGTGATCACCAGGGGCACTATGAAGCCGTGGAAATCACCTATGATGCCAATAAAATAAATTACCAGGCATTGCTCGACCATTACTGGGTAAATATCGATCCCTTTGACGGGCGAGGGCAGTTTTGCGATAAAGGGCCCAGTTACTTGAGTGCTATTTTTGTCGCCACGGCAGAAGAGAGAAAAATAGCTGAACAATCTAAAGCTGTTGTAGCAGCGCAGTTTGCGAATAAAACGGTTGTCACACCTATTTTACCAGCAGCGGTTTTTTATCCTATCAAAGGTGACGAAAGTTATCATCAGGACTATGCCAAAAACAACCCGCTCCGCTATAAAGCTTATCGTTGGAATTGTGGGCGGGATAAACGTCTCAATGAGATTTGGGGAGAGAAAGCAACTCACTGATTGGTGCGTAACAGCGAGTTAGGCAATACAAAAAAACGCTGATCATTCAGCGTTTTTTTATAGGCGCTATATTCGTAAATTTTCCTGATATTTTTTACAGGCTCGGCAGCAACCCTTTTGGGATCAGTTTGTTATGCATAGCGTCAAGTAACAACTGATTTGCCAGTTTAATATCGGGTGCAAAATATCTGTCTTTATCATAAAAATTAACATGTTCTCGTAATTCCGTCTTGGCTGTTTCTATTAATGCGGAGGATGTTAATGGCGCTCTAAAATCCAGTCCCTGGGCAGCGGCCAAAAACTCCACTGCTAAAATACCACGGGTATTTTCTGCCATCTCTTTTAAGCGCCGACCGGCAAAGGTCGCCATTGAAACGTGATCTTCCTGATTGGCCGATGTTGGCAGGCTGTCCACACAAGCCGGATGAGCGAGGGATTTGTTTTCGCTAGCAAGGGCCGCAGCCGTTACCTGTGCAATCATAAAACCGGAGTTAACACCGCCGTTATTGACCAGAAAGGGCGGTAATTTACTTAAGCTGTTATCGATTAACAATGCCATGCGCCGTTCAGATAAACTGCCAATTTCAGCAATGGCTAAGGCTAGATTGTCACTGGCCATGGCAATCGGCTCAGCATGAAAATTACCGGCAGAAATAATGTCGCCATCCTCGGCAAAGACCAGAGGATTATCCGACACAGAGTTTGCTTCAATTTCATAAATAGCAGCAGAATTACGGATTTGCTGTAAACATGCGCCCATTACCTGCGGCTGACAGCGAAGAGAATAGGGATCCTGCACTTTTTCACAAGCCGTATGTGAATTACTCACTTCACTGTGTGTATCTAATATATGACGATAGATTAACGCTGAATCTATTTGTGATTGATGACCGCGTACTTGATGGACGCGATCATCAAAGGGACGCCGGCTGCCTAATGCGGCATCGACCGTCATTGCGCCGCACAGGGTGGCCGACGCGAACAGATCCTCAGCGGCAAACAGGCCTTCTAAACCAAAAGCGCAGGATGCTTGAGTACCGTTTAATAATGCGAGTCCTTCTTTGGGAGCCAAAGTAATAGGCTGCATAGCGGCAATTTTTAACGCTTTGGCACCGGAAATTATTTCCCCCTGATAACGTGCTTCACCTTCACCTAATAAAACTGTACTCATGTGCGCTAAGGGTGCTAAATCACCCGATGCGCCCACAGACCCTTTTTTGGGCACGCAAGGGTAAATCTGAGCATTGACTAGGGTCACTAATGCTTCAATAACAGATAAACGAATACCTGAAAAACCGCGCGCCAGACTGTTGATTTTTAAGACCATCATCATGCGTACCGTCTCATCACTCATTAATTCACCAATACCCGCCGCATGGGAAAGGACAATACTGCGCTGCAGTGTTTCCAAGTCTTCCGGTGCGATTCGAGTATTGGCCAGCAAACCAAAACCGGTATTGATACCATAAGCAACCCGATTTTCTGCAATCACTTGATTAACAAGTTGTGTACTGGCATGAATTGCCTCGATACAACTTGGCGCTAAACTGACTTTAAGCGCATGACGGCTGATTTTACGCAATTGAGAAAGTTTCAATTGACCCGGTTTAATGTTTAATTGGTACATCTTTTTCTCCACAGTCATGACCGCTTAGATTGCAGGCCATGAAAATAATATTTAGTTAAATGTGTTTTGCTATTCAATATTCAGCTATTCAATATCCAGCATGGGTAAATCAAGGTGCTGCTCGCGTGCACATTTCTTCGCTATCTCATAACCGGCATCGGCATGACGCATCACTCCCGTGGCCGGATCGTTTCTTAATACCCGGCTGACACGCTGGTGGGCATCGTCAGTACCATCACAGACAACGACCATGCCCGAATGTTGGGAAAAGCCCATACCGACACCGCCACCATGATGCAGTGATACCCAAGTGGCGCCACTGGCGGTGTTTAATAAGGCATTTAATAACGGCCAGTCTGACACCGCATCGGAGCCATCGAGCATGCCTTCTGTCTCGCGGTTCGGGCTGGCGACTGAGCCTGAATCAAGGTGATCACGGCCAATCACAATCGGGGCTTTGAGTTCGCCATTTTTAACCATTTCATTAAATGCCAGCCCCAGACGCTGCCGATCTTTTAAACCTACCCAGCAAATACGTGCCGGCAGACCTTGAAATTGAATGCGTTCCCGTGCCATGTCCAGCCAGTTGTGCAGCTCCGGGTTATCGGGAATAAGCTCTTTTACTTTCTGATCTGTTTTATAAATATCTTCTGGATCGCCAGACAGCGCAACCCAGCGGAAAGGACCAATACCTTCACAAAATAGCGGACGGATATAAGCCGGTACAAATCCCGGGAAATCAAAGGCATTTGTGACACCTTCTTCAAGCGCCATTTGGCGGATATTATTGCCGTAATCAACGGTTGCAGCGCCCGCAGACTGCAGATTCAGCATCGCCTTAACTTGGATCGCCATCGATTTTTTAGCGGCTTTAATAACAGCAGCTTCGTTGAGTTTACGCATTTTCGCCGCGTATTCCATGGTCCAGTGTTGCGGCAAATAACCGTTTAAGGGATCGTGTGCCGATGTCTGGTCAGTAACCACATCCGGGATTATTTGACGTTTAACTAGATTTGGGAAAATATCAGCGACATTGGCAAGCAGCGCAATTGAAGTGGGTTTATTATTCGCTTTTGCCTGTTCAAGCATGGTTAATGCCTGATCTAAGGAGGTCGCTTTTTGATCCACATAACCTGTCCGTAAACGGTAATCAATACGCGATTCATCACATTCTACCGCCACCATTGAAAAGCCCGCCATAGTGGCCGCAAGTGGTTGTGCACCGCCCATTCCGCCTAAGCCACCGGTTAATATCCAGCGACCGCTGGCGCTACCGGAAAAATGTTTTTTTGCCATCGCCACAAAAGTCTCATAGGTACCTTGTACTATGCCCTGCGAGCCGATGTAAATCCAAGAGCCTGCGGTCATTTGTCCGTACATCATTAAACCCTGTTTATCGAGTTTGTTGAAGTGTTCCCAGTTTGCCCAGTGGGGAACAAGGTTGGAATTGGCAATCAGTACTCGTGGCGCATTTTCATGGGTTTGAAAGACGCCGACCGGTTTACCTGACTGGACTAATAAGGTTTCGTCATTCTCTAAGCGTTGCAGCACTTCGACAATCTTGTCATAGGACTGCCAATCACGTGCAGCGCGGCCAATACCACCATATACAACCAGGGCATG
>JBLHWW010000019.1:0-32063 GCA_047629075.1 Psychromonas sp.
GGTCAGGAGGTATATCATATACATTTGCATCTACTGGGCGGGAAACCCCTTGGAAAGTTGATCTTTCGCTAAAATATTACTGTGTAAATCATCCCCTAATGAGTGCAAGTAATTGGGGGATAGCATTGGGCAGAGTTTAATCTGACATGACGGAGCAACAATGAAAATACAAACAAATTTATGGTTCGCCCTAGTGGTTACTTTTATGATGACCGGCTGTTCAACGTCGGTTGAACGAATAGACGCTCAAGAGCAAATTGATCTAAGCGGTGCATGGAATGATACCGATTCTCAACTGGTAGCACGGGAAATGATTGACGATTCACTGTCTCGCCCCTGGATTGTCAGGTTTGTTAGCGAAACTGGTAAAGACCCTGCGCTTATTATTGGCAGCGTTAAAAACTTAAGCCATGAGCATATTAATACCAATACCTTTGTCGCCAATATGGAGCGTGAATTAATCAATTCAGGTCAAGTACAATTTGTTGCTTCGGCGGTTGCACGTCAAGAGATCCGTGCTGAACGTGGTGATCAAGGGTTAAATGCAACAGCTGGTACACGTAATGCCGCGCGACAAGAGTACGGCGCTGATTTTATGATGCAGGGGCAAATCAATACTATTATCGATATAGAAGGCAAAACCCAAGTGCGTTATTACCAGGTAAATTTGGAATTAATCAGCATTAAAGATAACCGTAAAGTTTGGGTTGGTGAAAAGCGGATTAAAAAGTTGGTCAGAAATAGCCAACTACGCCAGTAAGAAGTATCTTGATTAGGCGTTATGACCTTTCCTCTAGGGATATACTCTGTAGGTGGATTTTTTATAATGCCTGTTCTTTACCCACCCGTCTTATTTCTTGGTAACCGTATGCATAAAATATTATTGCTTATCGTCATTACGCTACTTTCTGGCTGTACAGCATACCAACGGGATTCGAACCGCCTAGCAACGGCCTTAAATACGCAATCGCCAGAGATTGTTTTAGCACAATTACAAGATTCCAAACCACAAGCGCGGGATAATGCGCAATTCCACCTTAATCGTGGTTTTTTAGAGTTTCTCAGTGGGGATTTCGACAGTGCAATAGCGACACTTTTTTTAGCCAAAAAAGAGATGTCGGTATTAGAAGCAATTTCGATCAGTGAGAATGTGGGGGCGGGGACGCTCAGCGAAACCTTAAGAAGTTATAGTGGTTACCCAACTGATCGAGTGATGGTGCATAATATTTTAGCCCTCAGTTATTTGTTCAATAATAATATAGAAGGCGCGCGGGTGGAAATACTGCAAGCTGATCTTGCCATGAAAAAACTAGCTGAAAAAAATGCATTAAATGGCCAGCTGGCAAGTGCTCATCTTATTGCTGGTATTGTTTATGAGCTCTTAAATGAACAATCCAATGCCCTAATAAGCTATCGCTTTGCACAGGATATTATTACACAACGTGATCTGCCTCTCCCCCTTGGGTTAAAACAAGCATTACTGCGCATGAGTTTTAAATTGGGTGCTGAGCAGCAGTTTGTCGACTATCAAAGACGCTTTCCGGATTTGCCTAAACCCAGCCAAAAGACAGAGAATCAAGTGTTTGTTTTGTATTTCGACGCTGTGGTCAGCCATAAGGTTGAAAAAACGGTTGTGCTGCCAAGCCGAAATTTTGCACAGTTAATTAGAATATCAATGCCCAGCTATCCACTGGAGCAGCAGCATGTCAGACCACTGTCCGAACAGCAGGTAAGCACTGAAATGGTAGAAAATATTGAGGTGTTAGTGAGGGAAGATTTAGCGCTAGAATATCCTTCTATTTTATTACTGACAACAACCCGCGCATTAGCTAAATATGAGCTGCTGCGGCGCGTCAATGAAAAAGACAATCTTGCCGGGCTGTTATTAAATCTAGTGACGGTTGCCACGGAAAGGGCGGATTTACGCAGTTGGAATATGCTGCCTAGCAATATTCAATTTGGTTATCTGGAAACAACTGAAAATGAGATTCAAATTGATGAATTAAATGACCGTCCCCAAAAAATTGATATTCTGAATGGCTCGCAAAATATGCTCTTAATTAATAACTTATCGGATCATATTTTTCATTATCAGCAGCTTTAAATCATTTGTTAATCGCGTCGCAGATTAACCTTGCAAAAATTTATTCTGGGTTATCACTGATCGACAATAGCAGCTTGCTCCAATGCCTTTATTTGTTTATAAAGGTGCATAATTGTCGGGGTATGAATCTGCTTAAAGGCTGCTGATTTTAATAAATACCCAGCGATAAATTCATTTTCAGTGTGTCTTCGATAAAAAAGATCTCGGTTCATAGAGGAAAGGTTTTCTGCTGTTAATGTTATTACCTGCTGAATAATATCTAATATCTCCTCTTTTTTAAAGGTAACACCTTCAGCTGTCGCCACCGCTAAGCTTTCATCTACTAGACTGTTGATTTGTGTTTGAAAAGCGGGGTTTTTTAATTGTCCATTTTTTACTTGATGAATAGCAGTTAAGGGATTGATCGCCATATTGATGATAAGTTTAAGCCATAGCTTTTCATTCACATCCTCACACCAGCAAGTATCGACAAGGGCGGCATGCAGAGGCACCTGTAATGATTGAAACAGTTTTCCTTTATTATTGTAAGCTCCCAGGTAAGTGATACCTTTGCCCGTCTGCTCAATGTTTAATGACGAATGCAGTAAACTCGCATTTGCCGTTGTTGCGCAGATAATTGGATTGTCAGGCAATAACTTTGCCACCTGCTCAGCACAGCCCATACCGTTATGCATTAAAATAATAGCCTGTTGCGCACCTATTGATGTTAGATGGGTTGTAATGGCGGGTATCACTTGGGTTGCTTTTACGCAGACTAAGATAGGAGCTGAAGAGCTGCACAGTGATCTGCTGGTTGAAACAGGGAAAGTAAACTGCTGCTTTAATATATCCTGATATTGTAACCGATTAGCGGTGCAGGGACTGCGAGTGATAAGCTGGACTTTTTCTCCGATCCGCAATAAGTTAGCAGCCCATAAACAGCCTATTGCGCCCGCACCTATAATTTGCCACATATTTTCTGCCTGAAATAATTATTTTAAAGATCATAACATAGCTGAAATTAAACTTTTCTGGTAACTTAGCGTTATTAAATTTTTAATAAAAAATAGGATAATAAAATGCCATCATTTGATATTGTTTCAGAAATTGATATGTCTGAACTTAAAAATGCCATTGATAATGCTAACCGTGAACTTGCTACTCGTTTTGATTTTCGTGGTGTTAAAGCAAGTTTTGAAATCACTAATGACGTGGCAAAATTGTCAGCAGAGCATGATTCACAGTTAAGGCAACTTGTGGACATGCTGCGTACAAATTTGATCAAGCGGGGTGTTGATTCTCGTGCAATGGATCCGGAAACCCCAAACCATACTGGGAAAACATGGACACAAGTGATTAAATTCAAAGAAGGAGTGGATCAACCAACCGCTAAAAAATTAGTTAAACTTATCAAAGATAATAAAATGAAAGTTCAGGTTGCCGTGCAGGGTGAACAACTGCGTGTTACGGGGAAAAAACGTGATGATTTACAGGCCGTGATGACCTTAGTTAAAGACACTGAGCTCGATCAGGGATTTCAGTTTAATAACTTTAGGGATTAATTTTAAAGAGGGTGTTTTTAACCTCAAAAAGACGCTCTGTTGCCAAAATTATTTGAATTTTATCTTCAAATAATGTCGGCAACTATTTTTGCAGTCGATAAAATTTACCAAATAAGATCATCTGGAATAGCAAAATCAGCGTAAGGATCATCTTCGGGCGCTGCTAATGGTTCTTGTTTGTCATGCAACGCCACCAATACTGAAGGATCAATCTCTGCTAATATCGCCGCTGCCTCTTTATTAATTAAATAAAACGCTTCATTTAATACACAAATCGCTAACTCACCACGAATTAAGCCTTTTTGTGTTTTACTGTCAACTGCAATGCGTTTAACTTTGTTGCTATAGGTAAAATGATAGTCAATTTCACCTTGATAATTTTTTTCGCAATGCTGGGCAATCATCTGAATAAGTTTACCATGGGCTGCACGCAATGCTAATTCTGCTTGTGTTTCTTTATTTTTATCCAAGTCTTGCTGTTTATTTTGCTGTTTTTGATCGTTGAGCGAAATTTGCATATCAGAAACCTCAACACTCCCTTTTTTCTTTTTTTGTTTTGCTTTACGGCGTTTATCCGTTTGTACTTGCTGTGCTTTTTGTTTGTTGATGAGACCCGATTTCATCAGTTGTTCTTGTAGAGAAGCCATAAAATACCTTAGTGCTTGAATATGTATAGCCATGATACTTCAAGATGCAAAGTCAGCAAGGAAAATTGTGCTGAGATGCCAGGCATAAAATTGAAGTATCGTTATTCTACAGTGAGATTCTATAACAACCCAGATTGGCACAATTGTCCTTGCCCTAGGCGGCGCAAGCTCAAAAACCAGCGCTGCGTTGTACCAATGGAAAGGGAATAACCATTTAAGATGTAAATGGTTACATTTATACCAATCCGCATAAATATCTGACCTATCTTAGTTATTCAAATTAACGCTAGCTTTGTTTTTTCAATCTCAATAGCCAGCTATTACTCAATCAAATGTCTTGCTATCATTATTTTTCCTGCGCAATTTTAGACCATTT
Source organism: Psychromonas sp. (assembly GCA_047629075.1). Lineage (GTDB taxonomy): Bacteria > Pseudomonadota > Gammaproteobacteria > Enterobacterales > Psychromonadaceae > Psychromonas. The sequence goes on from JBLHWW010000019.1 coordinate 4,669, forward strand.
ACTTATGCAGATTGCTATTACATCTACCGCTAGAAGATTAACGCAGTTAATCGCTCGTCTTGCTTTGCTCTTCGACCTTGCGCCTGACAAAGCATTTTGAAAAAAATGGGTATATATCCATTAGTTTAGCGAGTAAACATATTCGCAGGAAACTAAATTTCCGAGGAGTCCTAATATTTATTGTAAAATCATAGACAAACAGATAAAAGTGATTAAGCTTTAATTATAGTGAAGGGGAGGTTCATATGAAAAATCTGCAAATATTACACTGTATGTCCGGTAAAAGTATTTTTTTCAAAAAAGAGATGCCAATTGAAACTGCGGTTACTAAATTGCTCGGTAGTAAAGAGATTGGAGGGCCTGTTCTTGATGACCGTGGTCACGTTATTGGTTGGTTATCTGAGCAGGACTGTTTAGCTAAAATGCTGGCAGCAAGTTACTATTGCGAATTAGTTGCGTTAGTCGAGGATGTGATGGTTAATACTCCCCTGACGGTTCAAGCAACCATGAGTATTATTGACTTAGCGCAGCTGATGTTATCTGCAAAGCCAAAAATTTATCCCGTTGTAGATGAAAATAATAAATTTATCGGACTCATTTCAAGAAAGGACGTTTTAGCCGGAATGAACAAACAATTCAATATTTGTTCACCGGTAATGTAAAACCATGTGATAGGTAAAACTTCAGTGTTTTACCTATCTGTTTTTGATGGAAATAGTCCGTTGGTCCCAACATTTCTTATCTACGTTTATATTTTTATATTGGTTAAGATAATTGATAAAATTTTCTCGAGAACTATTTTGCACCGCAAAACTTTGCAGATGCTTGGTTAATATTTGACAATCTATTAATTTCCCGCCAAATCTATCAAAGTGCTGACATAGTGCTATAAAGGCGATTTTAGAACTATTATCCTCTTTACTAAACATGGATTCACCACAAAATACACTGCCAATACAGACACCGTATAAACCACCAATCAATTTATTATCCCGCCATACTTCAATTGAATGAGCCACGCCTTGCTGATGCAATTGTTGATAGGCAGCTATCATATCAAAAGTAATCCATGTCTCATCCTGACCTCCCCGAGGTGCGGCACAAGCATCAATTACATCGTTAAAAGCAAGGTTGACGGAAATGGAAAAGTTGTTTCTGTCGATTATTTTTTTTATGCTGCGACCAATATGCACAAAGTTTGGCTTGATGATGGCGCGTTGTGAAGGGCTCCACCACAAAATTGGCTGGCCTTTACTAAACCAAGGGAAAATGCCATGTCGGTAAGCTGCAATGATACGTTGCGGGTTTAAATCCCCGCCCATCGCCAAAAGACCATCGGGTTCGCTTAACGCTGAGTTTGTGTCTGGGAAAATAGGATTATTTATGGGCAATTCTGGAATGTATAGGGTCATCAATATTTACAAATTTAGAAAACGAAAGAGGCGCTGCAGGATTGAATAAATTTATTGGAAACTATGCCTATACTGCTTGCAGATCCAAAAACCGCTGCTTTCAAGTGATTGCTACTGTATAGCAAAAGTATTAATGAAGAGATCTAGTACTGCACAGAATAAATTTTCCCCCAGCAAGGCCGCTAGAGTTGATTTTAACCTGCAGTACTGATCACTTTTTTCGTTTATTTTTTATTATGTTCTATTATTTAGAACGATTTTGAACGTCATCAACTTTCAATCCTATTTCACCAGTATATAACTGGCGTGGTCGTCCAATTTTCAGTCCAGGTTGATCTAACATCTCTTTCCAATGCGATATCCAACCAATAGTACGTGAAATTGCAAAAATAACCGTAAACATTGATTTAGGAATACCCATTGCCCGCAGTACCAGACCTGAATAAAAATCGACATTAGGATAGAGTTTTTTCTCTACAAAATACGGGTCTTCAAGTGCAATTCTTTCAAGCTCCATGGCAACGTCAAGAAGAGGATCATTAATTTTTAGATCATCTAATACTTCATGACAAGCTTTTCGCATAACAGTGGCACGGGGATCGTGATTTTTATAGACACGATGTCCAAAGCCCATCAAGCGGAATGGGTCATTTTTGTCTTTTGCTTTAGCGATATATTCAGGTATTTTTTCAACACTGCCGATCTCTTCTAACATATTCAAACAAGCTTCATTGGCGCCCCCATGTGCAGGCCCCCATAAAGATGCGATACCTGCGGCAATACACGCAAATGGATTAGCACCCGATGAACCGGCTAGGCGGACAGTCGAAGTAGAAGCATTTTGTTCATGGTCTGCATGCAGGATAAATATTTTATCCATTGCACGTTCAAGCACCGGGTTTACTTTGTATTCATCGCAGGGTACAGCAAACATCATTTTTAGAAAATTACCTGCATACGAAAGATTATTATCCGGATACACAAAAGGTTGACCATTTGAATATTTATAGGACATGGCAGCCAACGTTGGCATTTTTGAAACTAGACGGTAAGCGGTAATTTCACGGTGATTTTCGTTAGTAATATCAAGAGAGTCATGGTAGAAAGCTGATAATGCACCAACGACACCACACATAATTGCCATTGGGTGAGAATCGCGACGGAAACCTTGGTACAGTTTTGCTAACTGTTCGTGAATCATTGTATGGTGTAATACAACATGATGGAATTTTTCTGATTGTTCTTTGTCAGGAAATTGGCCATTCAACAGTAAATAACAAACTTCGAGATAGTCAGATTTTTCAGCTAATTCATCAATTGCATATCCGCGATGTAAGAGAATTCCCTTATCACCGTCTATGAAGGTTATTGCTGATTCACAAGAAGCTGTTGCTAAAAAACCTGGGTCATAAGTGAAATAACCGGCTTGGCCTAAGCTTCGAATATCAATGACATCATTACCCGCAGTTCCTTTCATGATTGGCAGTTCTATTGCTTTTTGTCCAGGTAATTGAAGTATTGCTTTTTGTTCAGACATTTATTGTATCTCCATTTCTTTTAAGAATTACAAGAATCACAAGAATTTAACCAGCATATTTTTACAGGCTAAATTTACCCTTGTCAATTTTAACAGTTCAACTTTGCGAGCTGTTCTGCTCTAATTTAACGGAATACTTTAATTTTAGATGATATTATCGACTATCTAGGTAACATGATTACAAAACGTCATTACAAAACTTATAGCAGTGAATTTAAGATTAAAACAGGAGGGGCTGCTGACCTTTGTAGTGTGTTTTTACAGCAATTTGTACGTGCTTTATACAAGGCAGAGCCTGCTTCGTATCATTATTGTGCATCAGTTGGCAGCGTTCTGCGCTGCGTTCACCCTTTGCATAGAATAACGATGCTGTTCTTTCCATGCATTATTTATAATAATGTTATATTGAATGAAATTTGTACTAGAAAGGTCAATAGGCACGCGCGTTAATCGCTGAGCAACGTTATCAGGTTGAGCAAATTGGATTGGCTTTAGGCTCATAATAAGTGTGTTTTATAGCCGTAAAAAAAATCTAAAAAGCAGACTATACAACTGCAAATTCTGTGCGTTATTATGGCGTGCTTATCTTTCGGGATTGTTTTTGCAGCAGTTTCTAGGCTCTGCATAAAAATGTTTTTTAATAAAAATAGGCGAAAACACCCTTTGTTTCAAACTTGGAAAAAGCTCCAAGGAGTGTTTTTTAAAATGACCTGCTCAATATATTTAAAATATAAGTACAAGCACCGATCAAATTAGTCTTCAGTTGTTACAACAAGTGTTTTTTACTTGTTATAACAACTGCTTGCAATTCGTACTGTTTTTCGAATAACCAGATTATAATTGTGCTTGCATCACAAAAAGACATCATGCGCCTGACATTATGTTAACAATATGCTAACAATGTACCTGCGAAAAAAAACTTCTTACCGGCTAATAAAAAGAGACTACATTGTGCGCAGAGACAGACCTATAAATTTAGACTTAACCACGGTTCAATTCCCGATAACGGCAACAGCATCAATATTGCATCGAATATCCGGGATTATCGTATTTATTGCATTAGCAATATTTTTAATACTGTTAAATCAGTCCTTAACCTCAGAAACAGATTTTAATAACGTGATGGGATATATAGATAATTTCTTCATTGGATTGATTATCTGGGCGGCGTTAACCGGGCTTGCCTACCATATCGTATTCGGGGTACGGCATATGATTCAGGATCTGGGTTATTGGGAAGAATTAGAAAGTGCGGCTTTGAGTGCAAAAGTTGGATTTATAATCACAGCTATCTTATCAGTATTAACAGGAGTATTAGTATGGTAAACGTTGTGGGCAGCTTCGGTAGAAACGGAGTTCATGATTATGTTTTATTGCGTGCAAGTGCGGTAGTTATACTGGCATATGTTCTTTATCTTGTTGGTTTTGTGACTTTTGCAGACATTAACTATTTTTCTTGGGTTGAGTTTTTCTCATTGACGCTGACCAAAATATTTTCTTTGTTTGCCTTAATTGCAATGCTCGTGCATGCATGGATTGGTCTTTGGCAAGTGCTAACTGATTACGTTAAAAATACTTTGTTACGTGCTGTATTACAGTTTTTATTAACGTCAACTGCATTTGTCTATGTTATTTCTGGTTTTGTAATTTTGTGGGGTGTCTAAGGTGAGTTTACCGATTCGTGAATTTGATGCGATTGTGATTGGTGCAGGTGGTGCAGGTATGCGCGCAGCACTTTCCATTTCTGAAGAAGGCAAAAGTTGTGCCTTGATAAGTAAAGTTTTTCCAACTCGATCCCATACTGTTTCAGCCCAAGGCGGTATTACGGTTGCATTGGGTAATGCCCATGAAGATGATTGGCAGTATCACATGTATGATACCGTTAAGGGCTCTGATTATATCGGTGACCAGGACGCGATCGAGTATATGTGTAAGATAGGTCCGGAAGTGGTACGCGAGCTTGAACATATGGGCTTGCCTTTTTCTCGTTTTGAAGACGGCAGTATTTACCAGCGTCCGTTCGGCGGGCAGTCTAAAGCCTATGGGCAAGGTCAAGCATCTCGTACTGCAGCGGCTGCCGACCGTACAGGCCATGCTTTATTACATACACTTTATCAGCAGAATATTAAAAATAAAACCACCGTTTTTTCTGAGTGGTATGCACTTGATTTAGTGAAAAATGATGATGGCGATGTTGTCGGTTGTACCGCTCTCGATATTGAGTCCGGCGAAATAGTGATGTTTAAAGCACAAGCGACCGTCCTTGCAACAGGTGGAGCAGGTCGTGTTTACGCCTCTACAACCAATGCGCATATTAACACCGGCGATGGTGTTGGCATGGCACTGCGTGCCGGTGTTCCTGTGCAGGATATGGAAATGTGGCAGTTCCACCCGACGGGTATTGCTGGTGCGGGTACACTAGTAACAGAAGGTTGTCGCGGTGAAGGTGGATATCTGCTCAATAAAGATGGTGAACGTTTTATGGAACGTTATGCACCAAATGCCAAAGACTTAGCAGGGCGTGATGTTGTTGCCCGTGCAATGATGATTGAAATCCGTGAAGGTCGTGGTTGTGAGGGGCCTTGGGGTATACACCTTAAATTAAAACTAGACCACTTAGGTAAAGATGTTCTGGAGTCGAGATTACCAGGGGTCATGGAATTATCACGTACTTTTGCACATGTCGATCCGGTTAAAGAGCCTATCCCAGTTATTCCAACTTGCCATTACCAAATGGGTGGTGTGCCAACGACAGTAAATGGCCAAGTGCTTAAGTTGGACGAAAACGGTAAAGATGTAGAGGTCAAAGGACTCTTTGCAGTCGGTGAAATAGCCAGTGTATCAGTGCATGGTTCTAACCGCTTAGGTGGTAATTCACTGTTAGATTTAGTGGTATTCGGTCGTGCCACAGGCAAACACTTGGGTGTGGTACTGGCGCAAGAAAACACCGCTAAGGAACCCACGCAGGAAAATATAGATGCTGCACTGGAACGTTTTAACCGTTGGGAAAAAGGTAACGGTACTGAATGTCCAAATCAAATCAGAAAAGATCTGCAGCAATGTATGCAAAACAATTTCTCTGTCTTCAGAGATGGTGAGGCAATGGCCAAAGGTTTAGCTGAATTGAAAGTACTGCGTGAGCGTTTGTCAAATGCCAAATTAGACGATAAAAGTACGGAATTTAATACTAACCGCATTGAATGTTTAGAGCTTGATAACTTGATGGAAACTGCATTTTCAACTGCCATGGCGGCTAACTTTAGAACGGAAAGTCGAGGCGCACACAGCCGTTTTGATTACCCGGATCGGGATGATAAAAGTTGGTTATGCCACAGCATTTTCAACCCTGAAACTGAAAGTATGTGTAAACGTGACGTTAATATGAAACCGGTATTGCGTGAACCTTTTCCTCCTAAAGCGCGTGTTTATTAAAAAGGCTATTGTTATGCAAGTGAAGTTTTCTATTTATCGTTATAACCCTGATGTTGATAACGCGCCCTATATGCAAGATATGTCTTTAGATATCGCTGAGGGCTCTGATATGATGGTGCTTGATGCATTAATCACACTCAAAGAGAAGGATCCTACTTTGTCTTTTCGCCGTTCATGTCGAGAGGGTGTTTGTGGTTCCGATGGTATGAATATCAATGGCAAAAATGGCTTAGCCTGTATTACTCCATTGTCGGATTTATTGTCGAAAGGTAAAGTAATATTACGTCCGTTACCGGGACTACCCGTCATACGTGATTTAGTCATCGATATGACCCAATTTTATACGCAATATGAAAAAATCAAACCTTACTTGGTCACTGATGATCGGCAGCCACCCGTTGCAGAATACAAGCAAACACCAGAAGAGCGAGAAAAACTCGATGGTTTATATGAATGTATTTTGTGTGCTTGTTGCTCAACTTCTTGTCCTTCTTTTTGGTGGAATCCTGATAAGTTTATTGGTCCTGCAGGTTTATTAGCGGCCTACCGGTTCCTTATTGACAGTCGTGATAACGCAACAGAAGAACGACTTGCAGACTTAGATGATGCATTTAGTGTATTTCGTTGTCATGGTATTATGAATTGTGTCAGTGTTTGTCCAAAAGGATTAAACCCAACCAAAGCAATCGGTAAAATCAAATCAATGTTATTACAACGTGCCATTTAATTTTTATGTAATTATAACTAATCAGTAAAAGAAGGAAGAAACTTAAATGCCAACTAATGTTATGAAGACATGGTTAGCTTCATCCCATTTCTCCGGGGGCAATTCGACCTATATTGAAGATATCTACGAGTCATATTTAGAAGATTCTTTATCGGTTGACGCTAACTGGCGGAAAGTATTCGATGATTTACCACAAGTAAGTGATAAACCGGAAGAAGCGCATTCCCATATTCGTGCACAGATGAAACTGGCCGCTAAAGCAACAAAATGTATTACCCCGTCTAATGACGCGGTGCACAATGATGCTAAACAGGTTCGTGTTTTGCAGTTAATTGGTGCTTATCGTAATCGTGGCCACGAAGTGGCTTCATTGGATCCGTTAGGACTTACTGTACTGGAAACAATCAAGGAATTAGACCCTTTCTATCATGAATTAGAAGGGGCTGATCTTGATGCCAGTTTTAATGTGGGGTCTTATGCCGCCTCTAATGAAACCATGGTATTACGTGATCTTATCGCATCACTCAAACGCACATATTGCGGGTCAGTGGGTGCGGAATATATGCATATTACTAATACCGATGAAAAACGTTGGTTACAAAATCGTATCGAATCCTGTGAAAGTAAACCTTCGTTTAGTTATGAAGCAAAAAATCGTTTTATGGAAGAACTGTCTGCAACGGAAGGTCTTGAGCGTTATCTTGGATCTAAATTCCCCGGTGCAAAGCGTTTTTCCTTAGAAGGTGGAGACTCTTTTATTCCGATGTTAAAAGAGTTAATTCGACGTGCCGGTGAGCAAGGCGCACAGGAAGTCGTATTAGGAATGGCTCACCGAGGCCGTCTTAACGTGTTAGTTAATGTTTTTGGTAAAAAACCCGTGGATCTCTTTGATGAATTTGCAGGTAAACACAGCACTGTTGATGGTTCAAGTGATGTAAAATACCATCAAGGTTTTAGCAGTGATTTTAAAACCCCTAAAGGTAATGTGCATTTAGCGCTGAGTTTTAACCCTTCGCATTTAGAGATTGTTAACCCTGTTGTATTGGGCTCTGTTCGTGCCCGGCAAGAGCGTTTAAAAGCTTATAGTGAAACTGTTCTGCCTATTACCATTCATGGTGATGCAGCGATTGCAGGACAAGGTGTCGTACAAGAAACATTTAATATGTCACAAGCACGTGCCTTTAAAGTTGGCGGTACAGTGCGGATCGTGATCAACAATCAAATTGGCTTTACAACATCCAGCCGGGAAGATGCACGCTCTACTCGTTTTTGCACCGATATTGCAAAAATGGTTCATGCACCGATCTTTCACGTTAATGCCGATGATGCCGAAGCTGTTATTTTTGTCACACAAATAGCACTTGATTTCCGTAATACCTTTAAACGGGATGTTGTTATTGATTTGGTTTGTTATCGCCGTCATGGTCATAACGAAGCCGATGAACCCAGTGCAACCCAGCCTTTGATGTATAAAAAAATTAAAGCACATGCAACACCCCGCGAAATTTATGCAAAACAGCTGGTTGCTGAAGGTGTTATTAGTGCTGAATATGCTAAAAAATTAGTGACCGATTACCGTGATGCCTTAGACCGCGGTGAATGTGTTGTTAAAGAATGGCAAGTTACGCAGCACCGCACAGTCGACTGGTCTCCTTACCTGAAGCATACTTGGGATTCTCCCTATGAATCTAAATTTCCTAAACAACGTTTAATGGAATTAGGGGAATCAATTAGCCATTACCCTGATTCCCATAAGCAACACTCACGTGTTACAAAAATCTATAATGATCGCCAGTCAATGGCACGAGGTGAAAAATTATGTGATTGGGGATTTGCTGAAAATTTGGCTTATGCAACGCTGCTTGACGATGAGTTTAATATTCGTCTGGTCGGTCAAGATTCTGGTCGTGGCACCTTCTTTCATCGTCATTCGGTATTGCATGAACAAACGGAAGGAAAGCGCTATATTCCACTTAAAAATATTTCTGATAAACAGGGGCATTTTGATATTTATGATTCCGTGCTGTCGGAAGTCGCGGTATTAGCCTTTGAATATGGCTACTCAACAGGCGCTCCTAAAGGTTTGTGTATCTGGGAAGCGCAATTTGGGGATTTTGCTAACGGCGCACAGGTTGTCTTTGATCAGTTTCTATCTTCTGGAGAGCAGAAGTGGGGGCGTATGTGCGGATTAACCGTTTTATTACCACACGGATACGAAGGTCAAGGACCTGAGCATTCATCTGCCAGATTGGAGCGTTATCTGCAACTCTGTGCGGAACATAACATGCAAGTGTGTGTACCCTCTACACCTGCACAAGTTTATCATATGTTACGCCGCCAAGTAATACGCTCAATGCGTCGTCCATTAATTGTGATGTCACCTAAATCATTGCTACGTCATCCAGAGGCGGTTTCCAGTTTAGATGAATTAGCGAATGGTACATTCCAAAATGCGATTGCTGAGATTGATGAGCATGATCCTGAAAAAGTAAATCTTGTTATTATGTGTAGTGGTAAAGTGTATTACGACCTGTTAGGTAAACGTCGTGATGCAGGATTGACTAACGTCGCAATTATACGTATTGAACAACTATATCCTTTCCCTGCTAATGAGGTTAATGATATTTTGAGCGCTTATCAACATGTTACAGATTTTGTCTGGTGCCAGGAAGAACCTCAAAATCAAGGCGCTTGGTATTGTAGTCAGCATCATTTCAGGAGTATCTTGCCAGTTGCCGCGCAATTACGTTATGCCGGCCGCGATGCATCGGCTTCAACGGCTGTTGGTTATATGTCTTTGCATCTTAAGCAGCAAAAAGCATTAATTAATGACGCCCTAGCCATTGTTGAATAATTTTTAAAATAAACCCGAATTTTTTTAGTTGAAGATTTTACTGTAGGAAAGGTCAATTATGATTGAAATATTGGTTCCAGAGCTTCCAGAATCAGTTGCTGATGCAAGTGTTGCCGTTTGGCATAAGCAACCTGGTGATTTTGTTGAGCGTGATGAAGTACTTGTTGAAATAGAAACCGACAAAGTAGTGTTAGAAGTGCCAGCAACTGCCTCTGGTGTATTGGAAAGCATCGTCGAAAATGAAGGTGCAACAGTGCTTTCAAAGCAATTGTTGGGTCAATTAAAAGAAGGTGCAGCAGCGCCGGTAAAAGAGCAAAAAACTGAAACTACAACTGAAACTGAAGCGCCCGCTTCAGATACGACTGCAGATGCAAGCCCATCGGTGCGTCGTTTAATTCTTGAAAAAGGTTTAAATGCTGCCGATATCAAGGGAACAGGCAAAGGTGGTTCTATCACTCGTGAAGATGTAGAAAAACATCGAGTCACAAAAAATCAGGAACAAACTGAAGCAAAAGTTGACATTGTCGCCGCCGTAGCTGCTCGCAGCGATAAGCGCGTACCAATGACGCGTTTGCGTAAGCGTGTTGCTGAGCGTTTATTAGAAGCCAAAAATTCTACTGCTATGTTAACTACCTTTAATGAAGTTAACATGAAACCTATTATGGATCTTCGCCGCCAGTATCAAGAAGTTTTTGAGAAGAAACACGGTGTCCGTTTAGGATTTATGTCGTTTTATATTAAAGCTGTGACAGAAGCACTGAAACGATTCCCGGAAGTGAATGCCGCTATTGATGGTGATGAAATTGTTTATCATAATTTCTTTGATATCAGTATTGCTGTTTCAACCCCCCGCGGTTTAGTGACGCCTGTTTTACGTGATGTGGATGATTTAAATTTTGCTGAAATTGAAAAGGGCATAAAAGTACTTGCGATTAAAGGCCGTGATGGAAAACTAACCGTTGATGAAATGATTGGCGGTAACTTCACGATCACGAACGGTGGAGTATTTGGTTCTCTATTATCAACGCCTATTATTAATCCGCCACAAGCAGCCATTTTAGGCATGCATAAAATTCAAGATCGTCCTGTAGCAGTTAACGGTAAAGTGGAAATTTTACCTATGATGTATCTGGCACTTTCTTATGATCACCGTTTAATCGACGGGAAAGAATCAGTTAGCTTCTTAGTCGCAATCAAAGAATTACTTGAAGATCCAACGCGCTTATTATTGGATGTTTAAGGGGTAGTCCAGCGCTGTTTATATTTCCCGCAATTTAGCTAATATAAACAGCGCTCACGTAAGTTACATTACTTCGAGTTATGACCTGATTAATAGGGTCATTAAGTTAAACCAAATAAATGGATCAGAATCATGAATTTGCATGAATATCAGGCAAAACAGTTGTTCAGAGAATATGGATTACCTGTACCACAAGGTATCGCATGTGATACCGCTGAGGAAGCAGTAAGTGCCGCGTCTCAAATTGGCGGAGACAAATGGGTTATTAAGTGCCAGGTACATGCAGGCGGCCGTGGTAAAGCAGGTGGTGTTGAGTTAGTTAGTACTAAAGATGGTTTACGCGAGTTTGCACATAAATGGTTAGGTAAGAACTTAGTTACTTTTCAAACCGATGCAAACGGTCAACCGGTTAATAAGTTATTAGTAGAAAGCTGTAGTGATATTGCTAATGAGCTTTATTTAGGTGCAGTTATTGACCGTGCTTCACAACGAGTTACTTTCATGGCGTCGACCGAAGGCGGTGTTGAAATTGAGAAAGTAGCAGAAGAGACTCCTGAACTTATTCATACTGCAATGATTGATCCATTAGTGGGCGCACAAGCGTACCAAGGTCGTGAACTTGCCTTTAAATTAGGTCTTTCTGGTAAACAGATTGGTCAATTTACAAAAATCTTCCTGGGTCTTGCGGCTCTCTTTGAAGAGAAAGATTTATCGTTATTAGAAATCAATCCACTGGTTGTGACCGGGCAAGATGATCTTATCTGTTTAGACGGTAAAATTTCTATCGATTCTAATGCCATGTATCGTCAAAAAGAGTTACATGCAATAAACGATACAACCCAAGATGATGAACGTGAAATGCATGCTGCACAATGGGAGCTTAATTATGTTGCTCTTGATGGCAGTATCGGCTGTATGGTGAACGGTGCTGGCCTAGCAATGGGAACAATGGATATCGTGCATTTACACGGCGGTAATCCGGCTAACTTCCTGGATGTTGGCGGCGGTGCAACCAAAGAACGTGTTACTGAAGCTTTCAAAATTATTCTTTCTGACGACAATGTTAAAGCTGTTTTAGTGAACATCTTTGGCGGTATTGTACGTTGTGATTTAATTGCTGACGGTGTTATTGGCGCAGTAGCTGAAGTTGGCGTAACGGTGCCCGTTATCGTTCGTTTAGAAGGCAATAATGCTGATTTAGGTCGTAAGATTCTTGCAGAATCTGGTCTTAATATTATCGCAGCTTCATCATTAACTGATGCTGCTGAGCAAGCGGTTAAAGCGGTAGGTGGCAAATAATGAGCATTTTAATTAATAAAGACACTAAAGTAATTTGTCAGGGTTTCACTGGCGGACAAGGTACTTTCCACTCTGAGCAGGCGATTGAATACGGTACACAAATGGTCGGTGGTGTGTCGCCGGGTAAAGGTGGTCAAACGCATTTAGGTCTTCCTGTCTTTAATACTGTACGCGATGCAGTTGAAAAAACAGGTGCAACAGCATCGGTTATCTATGTACCTGCTCCATTTTGTAAAGATGCCATATTAGAAGCGATTGATGCGGGTATCAAACTGATTGTTACTATCACTGAAGGTATTCCGACACTGGATTTAGTTAGCGTTAAAGTTAAACTTGATCAAGCTGGTGTTGTTATGATAGGTCCTAACTGCCCGGGTGTTATCACACCTGATGAATGTAAGATTGGCATCATGCCTGGTCACATTCATCTAAAAGGTAAAGTAGGTATTGTTTCTCGTTCAGGGACATTAACTTACGAAGCAGTTAAACAAACAACTGATGAAGGTTTTGGTCAGTCTACTTGTGTGGGTATTGGTGGCGATCCTATTCCAGGTTCAAGCTTTATTGATATTCTGAAACTTTTCCAGGAAGATCCTGAAACTGAAGCTATTGTTATGATTGGTGAGATTGGTGGTACTGCGGAAGAAGAAGCCGCTGCATTTATCAAAGCAAATGTAACTAAACCGGTGGTATCTTATATTGCTGGTGTTACTGCACCTGCAGGTAAGCGCATGGGACATGCCGGTGCAATCATTGCTGGTGGTAAAGGGACTGCTGATGATAAGTTTAAAGCACTAGAAGATGCCGGTGTTAAAACCACTAAATCACTTGCTCAGATTGGTCAAGCATTACGTGAAGTAACAGGCTGGTAATTACCCACTGATATTTTTCTATATCAATACTCTCAAAAGCCTTGTTATTTAACAGGGCTTTTTACTTCAAAAATAAATATATTCTGTCGTAACTACCAGAGACTACCGTTAATGGTAGTGGATTAAAGCTGTTATTATGAAACAGCTATAAAAATAGCTTACCTTTTGCTTAAGTCATAAAAGGTAACTACATATTATAACAATCCGTATCGATATTTGATTACTTTCACGGCTAAAAATAAATGCCAACCTCGTTGTTTTATTTACAATAACTAATAGCAATCCGCATAAACATCTGACCTATCTTAGTTGTTAAAATTAACGCTAGCTTCGTTGTTTTCAATCTCAATAGCCAGCTATTACTCAATCAAACGTCTTGCTATCATTATTTTTACTTCGCAATTTTAGACCATTCAACAATACCAAATCCATTAATCTTCTGCTCATTTATATGAGTTAAAACACCTGCTAGCTAGACATAAAACGATCTTCTAGTCTTTGTGATTTATTTTTTAATTAGAACAACTAGTTACTGCAATTAATGGCTTGCTTTCATGCGTTTTTCCAGTGCCTGAATAGATCTCTTAATTAGTGGCATTGGTATAGTCCTCACTCAATCATAGGTCTTGCTAGTATTCTTTTTTCCTGCACAATATCAGAACATTTTTATGAAAATTGCCAATAGCAACACAGGTTAACTGCAGGATTATTGCTGTTCCGGGAGGCTTGCAATAGAATTAAGTATGGCATTGCGATCTTAATAGCCTAAAATAAGAAGACTTGTTCAGTTTTTTTAAGCAATTTCTATGTGAAGTTCTATCTGCAGTTAAGTTTTTAATCCTGTATAAATTAAAGATATTCATAAAGGTGGTAAGTGTAAAATGGGCATTGAAGTTAACGGTATTGATCATCTGGTCCTAAGAACAACAAAAATGGCTGAGATGTTGAATTTTTATTGTGAAGTTCTAGGTTGTTGTATAGAAAGGGAAACTTCACCGGAAATAGGCTTGATTCAGTTACGCGCTGGTAATGCTTTAATTGATTTAGTCTCTGTTGATAGTGAATTAGGCCATCTAGGTGGCGGCGCTGCCACTCATACAGAAAACAATCTGGATCATTTTTGTCTGCAAATAAAAACCATGCCGGAAGAGGAAATTAGCCGACATTTATCAAGTTTTGACCTTATTACTGAGCCGTTTGCTAGGCGATATGGCGCACAAGGATTTGGTAACTCTATTTACATTAATGATCCCGAGGGCAATACTGTCGAAATAAAAAATAAAAAATAAAAAATAAAGTAGATTATACGGATTCCAGGAAATTACGGGTTTAGGTGATTAGACTGTAATAAGTCACTATTACTTATTAAAGTTTTTAAATAAATCAATATATGAGAGGTTAAAATGGACACACAAAATCATTCTTTATCAGCTTTGTTTGATCAATTAGGCCTGGATAGTTCTGATACTGGCATTAATCTTTTTATAAAAAAAAATGCGCCTTTGAAAGGAGAGGCTAAATTGTATGAAGCTGATTTTTGGAATAACGCACAAGCAGATTTTTTAAAGCAAGCGATAGATGAAGATGCCGATTGGGCTGAAATAGTTGACCATCTGAATCTAATGTTACATCCTTAAAATTAAATAGCGCGGTTATTTTTTACATGACCGCGCTAGACTTACTCAGTGTAAGTTGGAATTTAAGACGCTTCGACTCAAATAACAGCCCTACTGAATAGCTGAAATGGGCTGCTGCTCAGATCGATTATGCTTGTATCTGAAGGGTTGAATATTAATATTAAATAACCTCGTTTTTAGTGAAAAAGTTACTGGATTAAATAATTATATGAAAATTGCACCCACCTCAACAAAAGCGCAAGAAACAATGCACATGCTGTCCAAATTACAAACTGACTTTATGGAAATATTGCAGCCGATAAGTGAGCCGTTTGGCAGCAGAGTACAATTTAAAAGCATTGAGTGGCTTAGAGATGAAGGCCTGCATGGCGGTGGACTTAGATTTGAAGCCGTTGAAGGAAAACTATTTAATCGTGCTTCAATCAATATATCTCAAGTACAATACGATGATTTACCCGATAAATCCTTTTCTTCCGCGACCGCACTTTCGACTATCATTCACCCGCACCATCCCTTAGCGCCTTCCCTGCATATGCATATCAGCTGGACTGAACTTAAAAATGGTCAAGGCACATGGCGAATAATGGCGGACTTAAACCCTTCTATACCGGATCAGAAAGAGAAAGAAAAATTTGATAACTGCTTAAAAGAGATAACCGGAAAATATCATCAGCAGGGGGAGCGTTTGGGAAATGCATATTTTTATATTCCTGCTTTGCAATGTTTTCGCGGAGTGAGCCATTTTTATCTTGAGGGTTTTAATCCTGATAGCATGACCAGCAATCACTTTGCAAAAGACTTTGGTGAATCCATTATCCAATGTTATGGCGAGATATTAGCACAAAAAACACTTAACGCTGAGTTGCCTACAGAGGCTCAAAAAAACGCTCAGCTAAATTACCATACTTTGTATTTTTACCAAGTTTTAACCTTAGACAAGGGGACAACGACCGGTTTGTTAATTCATAATCAGAATGATAGCGGGACACTGGGATCCTTACCTGCCCGAATCAACCGGGTGTTATTAGAGAGTTGGGTAGATATTACGCCAGCTCCTCAGGATAAGTTAATTAAACGAT
The DNA here is from genome assembly GCA_047629075.1 of Psychromonas sp. GTDB lineage: Bacteria > Pseudomonadota > Gammaproteobacteria > Enterobacterales > Psychromonadaceae > Psychromonas. The sequence continues at coordinate 20,758 of JBLHWW010000019.1, forward strand.
TTTTAAGGCTGCTTCCCGAGCAGGATATTTGTCTTATTTCCAGAAAGCTGAAAACACAAATAGCAGAACAAATTAGAGCGCATTATAAAGCGTTTCCCATCAATTAGATTTCTGGTGCGGCAAGCTACTTAGCGGATACATTTTATAATAAATTTAATGTCTGTGTACTCGGCTATAGCCGTGTCTTTTTCCTGCTTTTGCTTTGAAAGCAATACTTAAATAAACAAGTTTTCCAATTAATAGCGTAACATAGCTATTAATTGATCTTTATGTGAGCAGATGCGATAGATCATGGACAGAGGCAATGCAATTTGACGCTGGGCTAAAGACTGTGATTGTTATACCAAAAGCATTAAGTTTATGATCACTTGCTTTAAAGGAAAAATTTACGCTCATAACCTCGATAGGATGAATTTGAAGGGTAAGTCTGATCACTTTATTAATACGTTTGCTATTATTATATGTTTTTAAACATAACTTCTAAACCCAGTGTAAACGAGACCTCTTTACTTTTTTCCTGAATGCTGTTTTTTGGCCAGTTTATTTCAGGAGATAGCTCATAAAAGAACCAACTGCGGATAATGTTGTGTCGATAGGTTAACCCTAAATGCGTATTCTCAATATAATGCTCGGGTTTATTTTTAGCGCTGATACTAGCTCTGTAATTCAGTGCCTGAGTGGGGGAGATATAATGGTATAGGGTAAAACCCGTCCCCATTTCAATACCTTCAACGTCAGTATCCAATTTTGCCAAGTTTGCCCAGCGCAATAAAAATTTCTCATTAAATGAATGGTCAATATCAAAATAAGTAATCTCACCCGTGACCATTTTTTCCTGATAAATTTTTTGTGTAAATCGCCACACCGTTTGCTGCGTAAAAGGGTAGGTATAACGATAGCTGGCTTCCAAACCGGGGCGTAAGGTTGCTTTTATATTAAGACTGCTGCGCGTTTTGACCGATAGATCATAGCTCAGTCCTAATGCGTTTTTTGTTTGTCGGGATTGGTTATCTGGAAACAGCCCTTTGACTGTATCTGTTATATCAGACTCAAAAATTATTTTGAATTTTTTACTTATTTTCGGCAAGTAGAGTCGAGCAGTGATATTGGGCACATACGAAAAACCTTTACCTTCAAGCCAGATAAAATCATTATACCAACGTACCATAGTGCCTGCGCGTACATTTTTTGTTGTTTTTTGCTCAATAAAAAAATTGTCAAACCACGGGGCGGGCTGACAAAATTTAGTGTTCAGGTAGTGGTAGCTATCATCGAGTAAACTACGTTGCTCGCTTTTACTAAAGCAGATACCCTCGGTATCCTCTTCTGCACCGATGAAATGCGGATAAAATGATAAAATAAGCGTGTAAATAATTAGTTTATACAAGTGAGCGTTCACCTATTAATAAATATTATTAAACCTAGTATTATTAAACCTAGCCTACTTAATGAACAGGGTATTATGCGATTTAAGAAGCAGTTAGCAAATTGTATATACCCAAACTATGTAAAAATACTGTATCTTCAACTAATTCGGGTATGTCAGTATAACCTGCAATGTAGAATATGACCGTTAGATTATGCTAATAACTATGCTTCTTCTTCGCTGTCTTGTTGATCTTGTACTTCCATGGCTGTAAGACGCTTTTCTTCATATGCCGCTGCGGCTGCTATTTTTTCAGCTTCTGCTTTAGCCGCTAGTTCATTGCGCACAGTACGTTTATCTGCCTTACGTAGCGTTGCTGCCTGTAAATTTTTTACAAACTGTACGAGTTCTTCTTTTGCCCATGCTTCTGCTAACGCTTCATTTTCAAAACCATTTTCGCGCTTTGATACACTTGTTCTACGGGCTGTTACTCGACGCGTGATTTCCGCGTTCCATTTGTCGCCTTCTTGGGTAATACGGTAATCGAATTTATTTTGTTGTGCCATTGGTATTTTTTTCCTAGTGCTTAATTAATTGTTTTTTGTTTATCTGGAGAGATCAATATGAGATATTAATTTAATAAAAATAAACAGTACGGTGAGATTTTAACATGAAATCTCAATTATCATCAGCATTAATTATCGGTCTGTTTATCTTTCAATGATGGCCAAGCAAAGGCGTCAGGTTTTTCAGAAAGTTGTGCAGACGCCTCTCTCTGCCGGGTAATGTTTTTTCTTATTAATAACGTGGTGGCGGGGTGGTCGCTAAAAAACACTTTCAGGTAAAGAACTTCTGTTTTGCTGCGCGCCCAGGGTGTTTTTCTCATGAATCGTAAACTAGATTTAAGGCTAGGCTTATCCATAAAACAGCGAATATTGAGTAATTCTCCCATTTTACGCCAGCCTAATTTAGCTTCAAGTTCAGTCAATATCTGTTCGAGTTTAACGCCATCTAGAGGGTCATTGTGATTCATTTTTATATCCGAAATGCAAAACCATTATAAATAAGACTAAATCTACTTTCTAAAACGGACTAAATTAATCATCGATAAATTTAAGCCTTACAGAAGTGTATTTAGTTACTCAAGCATCTGGTTTAAGAAAATATTGATCGTTAACCATTATGCTCGAGTCAGTTTAACATTTTTCCACTTATCCTGAATCATTTAAATATCAAAAATAAATTTGTATTCAGCGTTTATTACTCCAATCTGTTTTAAAGTCGACTCGTTGGAAAGTTTCGTTTATCTTAGAGATTTGTCGTGCTGATGAGGTGCATGACCCCGATTGAATCGCTATCTCGACGTTTATTTAAAATTTATGCTGAACTGCCTGTTCAATTATTTAATGTAGATTAGCACTACCGTTAAATTGCATCCACTGCACCTCATAAAGGCTGATACATGCCAGTTTAGATTGATTTACAAGCACTTGGACATTTTTTTTGATTAAACAGGGTTAAAAACTTGTACTGGATAAAAAGTGCTATAGAATATCCCACACTTACTTAGTGCCATTTAAGTAAACGCCCGGATGGTGGAATCGGTAGACACAAGGGATTTAAAATCCCTCGCCTTATGGGTGTGCGAGTTCAAGTCTCGCTCCGGGCACCAAATTAATAAAAAAAGCAGCTCTTAGCTGCTTTTTTTATGTCTAAAATAAAGTTTCAAGGGTTTAATAGAAAAGCATGCTTTTTTCTAAGATCAGATCTTTATCGTTCAAAATCAAAATCAAAATCAAAATCAGACTTAACTCATTATAAATGTTCAATAATGTGCATTATTCCTCCTTTATGCGAGAAAATTGTTTATTTTGATTGATTTGCAAGCAGTTGAACTGTTTTGTTAATTTAAACGGGGTTAAGCACTTGTAGTTGCTAATAATTTCTATAGAATACTGCGCACTTACTTAGAGTAATTTAAGAAAACGCCCGGATGGTGGAATCGGTAGACACAAGGGATTTAAAATCCCTCGCCTTATGGGTGTGCGAGTTCAAGTCTCGCTTCGGGCACCAAATTAATAAAAAAAGCAGCTTTTAGCTGCTTTTTTTATGTCTGAAATAAATATATCTGCAGTAAAATCAACATAACCGAGCTGTTTGCTCAGCTTTTATACTTTTTTATGATTTTTCTGGAAAAATGTTAACTACCTATCCGATGTTTTTTTGCAATCATTGCAGTTATCTACTTCGTAATAAGTCTTCTCCAACAACCTTTGGGAAAACTTCCGCAGTTCAACCATGTCTGCGCTGTATGCGAAAGAGTGCTGCTAAGTGTTGCTGCAGTCGTTAACAAAACAGCACAGCCACGATTGGGTTGTTAATGGACAATTCATTACTTTTGAGCGGTTTCATTTACTCACGGTTTAATGTTTAATGTTAATGGCAAGTCATCGATACCCATTTTATTTATTACTCAGACGGGCTGCGCCTTTTTAATCGCTGCACAAGGACATTTTTTTGGGTTTTAAAAGATTAATACAGGATAATATTGTGGATAAAAATAGTGAAATACGGCTCAATAAGTTTATCAGTGATTCAGGATTTTGTTCACGCAGGGAAGCGGATAAGTTGATTGAGCAAAATCGTGTGAAAATAAATGGCGATATACCTGAATTAGGGACTAAAGTGCAACCCAGTGATCTCGTCTTAGTCGACGGGAAGCGAATTAATGCCAGTGCGCAAGATAAATTGGATCGTATCTATATTGTCTATAATAAGCCAATCGGTATTACCTGCACGACTGAGCGTCATATTCACGGTAATATTATTGATGCCATTGGTCATAAAAAACGCATTTTTCCAATAGGACGATTAGATAAACCCTCTGAAGGTTTAATCTTTTTAACCAGTGATGGTGATATAGTCAATAAAATATTACGTGCTGAAAATGCGCACGATAAAGAATATTTGGTCACCGTTGATAAACCCTTAAGTGAACGATTTGTTGAGCGTATGCAGCGTGGTGTCCCTATCCTTGATACTATTACCAAACCTTGTAAAGTAATAGTAGACAGTCGTTTTGTCTTTCGTATTATCCTGACCCAGGGCTTAAATCGCCAGATTCGGCGTATGTGTGAACACTTAGGTTATGAAGTGCTGAAATTAAAACGCACTCGCATTATGAAAGTAGGATTAGGCAATTTAAAACCTGGCCAATGGCGTAATTTAAGCACCACAGAATTAACTGAAATAAACCAAGCGGTTTCTTCTTCGTCAAAGACAGCTGTTGATACCTCCCCTACAAAACCGGCTAGAAAAGCCCCACAACCCGAGGCCAGAAAGAAATCAACCGCCGCCAATAATAGTTATCAGCCGGCAAAAAAAGTATTTATTAATAAAAATAGCAAGAACAGCGCAGCTCCGACTGCCAATGTAAAAGCCACTTTAAAGTTAAAACGTAAATGAATTTCAGTGAATTTGCTTTGATAGACAGCTATTTTAAACGTAGCACTATAGTTCAAAATAGTGGTGTTGATCTAGGAATAGGTGATGATTGTGCTCTCTTAGATATTCCAGAGGGTTACCAACTGGCCGTCAGCACCGATAGTTTAGTATGTGGTGTGCATTTCTTTGAGGATGTTGACCCATACCGATTAGGTTATAAGGCGCTGGCCGTAAATCTTAGCGACTTGGCCGCGATGGGGGCATTGCCTAAATGGGTTTCTCTCGCTATTACTCTGCCCAACGGCACGACGTTGAATAATGATCCCAATTGGTTATCTGAATTTACCCGCGGCTTTTTTGCATTAGCAGATAAATTCGATGTGGTGTTGGTGGGTGGAGATACAACCAAAGGTCCTTTATCAATCACTGTTTCTGTGAAAGGTATTGTGCCTCGAGGGTTAGCACTGCAGCGTGATAAAGCCCAATTGGGCGATCTGATTTGTGTTTCAAATAATATTGGAGATGGTGCTTTAGGTTTGGCGGTCAAACTAAATGAGCTAACGGTAACAGAACCTCAGTACTTTGTGGACGCGTTAGAGCTGACCGAACCGCGTGTTGATCTCGGTATTTTATTACGTGGTTTAGCATCAAGTTGTATAGATATCTCCGATGGTTTAACTCAGGATCTTAACCATATTTTAAAAGCGTCTCACTGCAGCGCAAAAATTGCGATAGAATCTTTACCCCTGTCAAAAATGATGCAGGAAGAGGTTAATTTAGGAAATTTCAGTGATGACACGGCAGTACAATACGCATTAACCGGCGGGGATGATTATGAATTATTATTTACCATCAGTGAAAATAATTTAAAACTATTACAGCTTAGAATGGGTGAAAAAACACCAAGAATACCAAGCATTTCCGTGATCGGTTCTACGATCTTAGAACAACCTGCATTAATAGCGTTTTTTAAAGAAAATAAAGCCGTTACTTATTCGACTGAGGGATGGGATCATTTTAAGTAAGGTTAACATTAGAATTTTCAAAGGTGATTTTTTAAGAAAATGAAAATTACCCCGTTGTTTTTTTAAATCGACTATGGACTTTTTATAACAAGTCTAACTTCTATAAATCAAATGAAATTTTTCTGCCAATGGAACTCCTTACTGGGTCTGGTTAAAAATAAAAACGACAGTTTGGTTAAATAAGTAGCACCTAAATCCCCTTAATATAGTGGTCTTTTTGGATACTCTCACGTTCAGGTGCGCCGGTGATATTACGTGCTTAAAACCTGGGAAATCCCCTCTGTAAAATGTAACTTCTCATAATAGGGGATACCAAGCGTCATCTCATCAATTTAAAAAAATCAGCCAATTCTTTTATTTTTACAGATTGACTCAAAAACAGTGCTGCAATTTTTAGAGAAGATGTTCGACATTCCTCTTAATTACCTTTGACAGTGGATTTTACTAACCCGTTTATTTTTAAATTCCATTAGATCGTTAACTGCACAATCAAAATAATAAATTCAAAACAGTTATTTTATCTTCATCGTTACTTTGGAGTATTAACCCAATAATAAAAGTAATTTGCAAACTAACTTTACCTTTGAATGATAACTGTTATCATGTAGAGCTTATTTTTCTCTCTAAATTTGGATAATAATTGGCGTGGTTTTCTTAAAAAAAAGCTTAATATGTTTAACCCTGATAAGTTGCAGCTCTTACAGCTGGGCAACCAGTGTGACACAACTACAAAAGCACAGTCTTACTGACCAGTCTCATAATATACAGACGCAACTTAAGATTGATGACATGGATGATCAAAAAATAGCATTAATTGTACAAGTGAAAGCATTAAAGGATGAAGCGCAAAGTCTCGAATCATACAGCCAATACCTTGACCATTTATTAACTGATCAGAATAATGAAAAAACCTCTTTAATAACTCAAATTAAAAGCGTTCAGGATACTCGCCAAGGCTTAGTCCCTTTGATGGTGCGCATGTTAGACAACCTTAAACAGTTTATTGAGCTCGATTCGCCATTTCTGGCACAGGAGCGACAAACTCGCCTCACTCAGCTGAAAACCATGATGACTAAAGCGGATGTCAGTGAAGCTGAAAAGTTCCGTCGTTTATTAGCGTCTTACCATATTGAAGCGGAATACGGTAGCAAAATGGGTGAATATCAAGGGGCTCTGAATATTAATGGTGTTGAACGTACGGTCAATTATTTCTACCTCGGGCGGATTGTGTTTGCCGCCGTTTCACTTGATGGGAAAAATGTTTGGGCATGGAACAGGGCAAGCAATCAATGGGTAGTGATTGATGATGCCTATGCCTCTGATATTGAAAAAGCGATACGTATTGCTAAAAAGACTGATATTCCTGCGCTGTTAAAACTGCCTTTATTAAGTGAGGCCAAGTGATGAAATTATTTATAAATCTAATCTGCGCGTTATTGCTTCTACTCGGTTTGACTATGCCAGTGCAAGCAAATAAGTTGGATGATTTACTACAAAAAGTAAGTACAGAGCAGCAACAAAACAGCCATAAAAACATGTTGCGTAAAGACGATTTTATGGGGAATTTGAAGCATTGGCAAAAAAAATTGGTGTCTGCCCAAGCACGATTAAATTTAGCACAATCCCAAGCAACAGAAAAAGGTGTACTTTTTGACGTTAATGAGAAAACCCTCACTGCACTTGAAACCAAGTTAGCGCTTAGCAAAGGTAATCTTGGCGAACTGTTTGGCGTGGTACGTCAAATTTCGGGAGAGTTTGCAGACTCAATTAAAGGATCAGTGATTTCAGCACAATACCCACAGCGAGAAGTTTTTATTGATGGCTTTGCAGAGCGAAAAGCCCTACCTTCAATATCTGAGCTGGAGCAGTTATGGTTTATTATGCAGCAAGAAATGACCGCATCGAGCCAGGTCGCTATATTTAACACTAAAGTATTAGACGCGGCAGGCGTTGCCTCTGAACAAGAGGTCACCCGAGTTGGGGCTTTTAACCTTATTGCTGATAAGCAATATATGGTTATTAATCCTGAATCTAAATTATTACAACCTTTATCACGTCCTGTGCCGAGTAATGTGCAGCATACTTTAAATAATTGGCTCGATAATAGTGCACCAGTTAACCCTTTTTATTTTGATCCTGCCAAAGGTGATTTGTTAACCATTTTGTCGCAGACACCAACTTGGTTCGAACGTATTAAGCAGGGTGGCAGCATAGGTTATTTGATTATTGGTATTCTGCTCTTTGGTCTGTTGATTGCAGCGGTTCGTTTTATAACCTTAGGCAAAGAATCAATAAAAATAAAACAGCAACTAAAACAGCTTGAAGCGAATCCCAATAACGCATTAGGCCGGCTTTTTGCTATTTACCAAACTAATAAAAACCAAACCTCAGAAGTGTTGGAATTAAAACTCGAAGAAGCGGTATTAAGAGAAGTACCCCGGCTAGAGCGTGGTTCAAGCGTATTAAAAATATTAGCGGCTATTGCACCTATGATGGGGCTGTTAGGCACGGTAACCGGCATGATTGGGACTTTTCAAGCCATTACCCTATTTGGTACCGGGGATCCTAAATTAATGGCGGGCGGGATTTCAATGGCTTTGATTTCAACGGTAATGGGCCTGGTTGCAGCATTACCCTTATTACTTATTCACAGCTTATTACATAGCCGGGCAGGTAGCCTTATCAATATTATCGAATTGCAAAGTGCAGGTTTAATTGCCCAGCAGGCTGAAGCTGAGGTTAACCAACAAATGCCGGGCATAGGTAAAGATCCACTTGTCGCTAAAAAACAACTCAATAAATTGGAAACGCATGATCTGGTTATCTGACAAACTGCATCTCGTTGTGCTTTTTATTGATAGCGGTGGCCTGGTACTTTGGTGGATCACTGTTTTGTTAATAGTGCTTTGGGCATTGATAATTGAACGTCTTTATTATCTTTTGGTTTTATTTCCTCATTATCAGAAAATATTAATCACAGCTTGGATCAATCGAATGGATAAGCACTCCTGGTGTGCGTTACAAATTCGTCAGACTTGGCTTGCACAAGCGGAGATGAAATTAAAACAGAATATGGCTTTTTTAAATGTCTTAATCAAAATTTTTCCGCTACTGGGTTTATTGGGTACGGTGAGTGGCATGGTGCAAGTGTTTGATGTGGTTGCAGTGTACGGTACGGCAAATCCACGTTTACTGGCATCGGGAATCTCATTGGCAACTATCCCGACTATGGCTGGACTTGTTTGTGCTTTATCCGGTTTGTTTATTTATTCTCGCCTGGAAAGTAGATATAAAGTATTACTATCGGACTTGGCTTTACAACTGCCTAACGATAATAACTGTAAAGAGAATATTCGATGAGAAGAAGACGTGTTAGAGCAGAAGATGATATTCAACTTGATATGACGCCTCTGATAGATGTGGTTTTTATCATGCTGATTTTTTTCATAGTAACGACCTCTTTTGTGAGTGAATCTGGGGTGGAAGTGAACCGTCCTAAAGCCGCTACGGCAACGGAGCAAAGTAAAGCGGGCATTTTTGTTGCCATCAAAGCCAATGGCGAGATTTATATCGATAGAAAACAAGTCGACGAACAACGCCTTCGAGCCGGTTTAGAGCGTTTACTGGCAGACCAGGGGGATGTCGGGTTAGTGATTCAAGCAGATCAAGATACGCGCCACGGGGTGGTGGTGAAAGTTATGGATGCCGCACGTGATGCGGGTATTACCCAAATAGCTGTTGCCGCGGAGAAGCAAGAATAATGCGTTTTTTGCTGGCTTGTTTAGGCGCGCCTATGATTACATTTTTGTTATTACTCTTTATGGCAAGTTTGATTAATAGAGAAGTCAGTGAGCATCAAAATAAGGAAGAGACACCTTATTTTGATTTGGTCATGGTCAATCAAGATGAATCTTTCACCCGTAAAATTCGCCGCAAACCAGAGCCTCCAAAGCCAATGCCGGAGACAGCTGTGGTGCCAACTGAAACACTTCAGGCAGCGATAACTAATCCGAATGTAAATACGTCACTCGATTTACCCGATGTGGATTTGTCCAGTAGTATGACGGCCATGGCGATTTCCATGCCTAGCATAAATACGATGGCTACGCCTTCTATTGCAGAATCCGGCGACATGATGGCTACTCCTCTGTATCGTGCTGAGCCGCGTTATCCGAGAAAGGCATTACGTTTAAGGAAGCAAGGTTATGTGCTTTTATCCTTTGATATTAATGAGGCGGGGCGGGTGAGTAATATTGAAGTACTAGAAATGGAGCCAAAACATCTCTTTGAAAAAGAAGCAAGGCAAGCCCTGAAAAAATGGAAATATAAACCTATGTTGATTGATGGAAAGCCAGTGAGACAAACAGGGCAAAAAATACGTCTTGATTTTAAGATGGACACTTAAAAATGAATCGAGTTATGAAAATAGGCAGGCAGCAAAAATATTTAATACTATTTGTTTTTTTGTTAATCAACCTTTTATTTACCAACAGTGTTTGGGCTTTGAAACAACCTAGCTTAAGTATTAACGTAGGCAAGCAAGTGACCATCGCTTTTGCACTTTATGAAAAAGGAGAGTTACCTGATGCATTGGATAAACTAGTTGATATTAAGAGTAAAACGTCTTTCGATAAAGCTTATGTCAATCGTTTTATTGGTAACCTGCATTGGGAACTGGGCCATGAAAAAGAGGCATTAGAAGCGCTTAAAATTGCGTTATCTGAAAATGCACTGGGACAAAAAGAGCAAAGAGCAAGTCAGCGTATGCTTGCTGATCTTTACCTTAATCAAAAAAAAACGCCTCAGGCGATTGCTTTGTATAAGGAGTTAATTGGTTATGCTGAAAGTGAGTCTCTTTATGAGCATTTAGCGATAGCTTATTATCAGGAAAAATCCTGGCAGCCTTTAATCGAGGCCGGTAATAAAGCGATTGCCTTAGCTGTCGTATTTAATAAAAAGGTGCACATATTAAAGCTCAGTGCTTATTATGGATTAGAAAATTATAAAAGTGCGAATAAAACCCTGGCTAAATTGACTGAACTTTACCCTGAAGAAAAACGCTGGTGGATGCAGCTTGCTTCTACCTATCGGCTGCTCAAAGAGGATAAAAAAGCGCTAGCCACTTATGAATTAGCTTACTTAAACGGTTTTGTTGTGAGTCGCGATGAAATTAAATACTTAGCAAACTTTAGGGCTTTTTTAGGCTCTCCTTATGAGGCCGCTTTATTATTAGAATCTGCGCTTAATGATGGTGTGATCGCTAAAAATTCTCAGGTTTACCAACAGCTTGCAATTTTTTGGCAAGCAGCCAGAGAGCACGATAAAGCGCTGCAGTATTGGGATAAAAGTGCATCATTAAGTGATAATCCACAGCATCGATTAATAGAGGTACAATTACTGCACCGCTTAGGCCGTTATGAAGAGATGTTAACCGTACTTGATAAAATAAAATCAGATAACCCTGAGATGAA